>CAYNWX010000092.1:0-7169 GCA_964401005.1 uncultured Natronohydrobacter sp. | reverse complement strand
CTATGCCGAGATGACCGAAGCCCGCAGCGACCGCTTTCTGGCAGCCGTCGATTGGACCGCCGACACCCCCTTACGGCTGGCCTATGCGGTGCGCGCGGTTTCACCCGGTGAGTTCCACCACCCTGCAGCGCAGGTCGAGGACATGTACCGCCCCAGCCTGCGCGCGATCACCGACACGGGCCGTATGACGATCGCCCCATGAGATGGGCGCTTGGAATTGTAGCTGCACTATGTGTCGGCCTGTGGCTGGCGCTGGATCGGTGGGTGGCTGCGACCGAGCTGCCGCCGCTGACGCCCGCCACCGGGGCAGAGGTCTTGGCAGAAGATGGCACGCTGTTGCGCGCCTATACCGTAGCCGATGGGCGCTGGCGGTTGGCGGTGGACCCCGCGCGCGTGGACGCAACCTACCGCGCCATGCTGTTGGCCTATGAGGACCGACGCTTTTACAGCCATAAGGGCGTGGACCCCATCGCCCTTCTACGCGCTGCGTGGCACTCAGTCCTTGCAGGGCGCATGGTGTCCGGCGGCTCTACCCTGACCATGCAGGTTGCGCGCCTGTTGGAAGACGGGCCAACCGGCACATGGGCGGGCAAATGGCGGCAAATCCGGCTGGCGCTGGCGCTGGAGCGGCGCTTGGACAAGGACGCGATCCTGTCGCTTTACCTGCATCTGGCGCCGATGGGCGGCAATCTGGAAGGGCTGCGCGCAGGCAGTTTCGCATGGTTCGGCAAAGACCCAACGCGGTTGACCCCTGCTCAAGCAGCGCTTTTGATCGCGCTGCCGCAATCGCCAACCCGCCGCAGCCCCGACCAGAACGCGCAAGCCGCGCGCGCCGCCCGCGACCGTGTGCTAGAGCGCGCTGTAGCCGCCCGCGTGCTGACCCGCGCGACGGCCGACGCGGCCAAAAATGAATCCGTCCCGTCCACGCGCCGCCCCTTTCCTTTACTGGCCCCGCATCTGTCCGACAGGCTGGTGGCGGAGCTTCCCAACCAAAGGCTGCACCGCACCACGCTTGACGCCCAGTTGCAATCGGCGCTGGAGGAGGTGGCGCGCGACACGCTGCGCGACCTGCCCCCCCGCGCCGGAATCGCAATGGTGGTGGCCGATGCCCAGACAGGCCGCATCCGCGCGCATGTCGGCGGCGCTTATGGCGATGACGCGCGCGGGGGCTTCAACGATATGACACGCGCCATGCGCTCGCCCGGGTCCACGCTGAAACCCCTTGTTTATGGCTTGGCCTTTTCCGACGGGCTGGTGCACCCCGAAACGCTGATCAACGACCGGCCTGCCAATTTCGGTGGCTACGCGCCGCAAAATTTCGACGGGCGATTTCGTGGCCCTGTCTCGGTGCGCGAGGCATTGCAGCTTTCGCTGAACCTGCCGGTGGTCGAGATGACTGACACCCTTGGCCCCGCCCGCCTGATGACCGCGCTGCGCGCGGCTGGGCTAGACACGGCGCTCGACGGCCCACCGGGGCTGGCCGTGGCCTTGGGCGGGGTTGGCGTGTCGCTCGAAGGGCTGGTGCAGCTTTATTCGAGCATCGCGCGCGGTGGGCAAACGGTGACGCTTGCGACTGCTCCTGGCCCGAGGGCCGAAGGCGCGCAGGTCATCACGCCAGAGGCCGCTTGGCACATTGGGCAAATCCTCGCACGCGCGCCGCGCCCCGCGCATCTGCCGGGCTGGCCCTTGGCCTTCAAGACCGGCACTTCTTACGGACACCGGGACGCTTGGGCCGTGGGCTTTGACGGGGCCCATGTGGCAGGGGTCTGGATCGGGCGCGCGGATGGCACGCCCGTGCCGGGCACGTTCGGGCTGGATGCCGCCGCCCCCGTTTTGTTCGAAATCTTCGCTCGGCTTGGCCCGCGCCCTGTGCCCTTGCCGCCCGCTCCGCAGGGCACATTGGACGTGGCCCATGCCGACCTGCCCGCACCGCTGCGCCGCTTCGGCCCGCAACTGGCATTGGATGCGGACGCGCCCGAACTGGCTTTTCCCCCCGCAGGGGCCGCGCTGCGCCCGGTGGGAGGGCGGGTGATGGCCCGTGTGGACCGGGGGCGTGCGCCGTTCACATGGTTCGCAAATGGCGCGCCGCTTTTGACCCGCAGCTATGAGCGCGAGGCACTGCTTCCAATGATCGGCCCCGGCTTTGTCACCCTGTCGGTGGTCGATGCCACAGGCCAAGCTGCGCGGGTCGAGGTGGAGTTGCGCTAGGACAGGGTGCGCAGGTGGCTCGCACCTGCGCCATGAGTAATTAGAGCAAGATGAAGATGCAGGTCAGAGCGTTGCCGCCAGCCGTGCCCCTTGGTCGATGGCGCGTTTCGCGTCGAGTTCCGCTGCCACATCCGCGCCCCCGATAACATGAGCATCCGGCAAGGCGTCAGCCAGCTCGCGCAGCGGGTCTTGCCCGGTGCACAAAACGATGGTGTCGGCGGGGAGTGTTTCTTCCGCCCCATCACGCTCCACCACCAGCCCGTCTGCCGTGATACGCTTGTAGGTCATGCCGCCCAACATCGTCACGCCCTTGGCGGCAAGGCTGGCGCGGTGAATCCAGCCTGTGGTCTTGCCTAAACCCTTGCCCGGTTTTCCCGGTTTGCGCTGCACCAATGTGATGGCGCGCGCGGGCGGGGTGTGTTGCGGACCGTCTGGGGCCAACCCACCGGGCGCGTCTGCAGGGTCGGTGACACCCCATTCGCGCTGCCACATGTCTAAATTCAGCGCCGCGCTGGGGCCGTCATGCACAAGGTATTCAGCCACGTCGAACCCGATGCCGCCTGCACCCACCACAACCACGCGCGCGCCCACGGGCGCTTGCCCACGCAACACGTCGATATAGCGCAGAACGTTGGGGCCGTTCTGCCCGTCGATCTGCGGGTCGCGGGGAATAACGCCAGTGGCGAGGATGACCTCGTCGAAACCCGCCAGCAATTCGGGCGTCGCGCGAGTGTTCAGATGCACGGCAATCCGTGAGGCATCGAGCATGGTCTGGAACCAATCGACCAGCCCGTGGAATTCTTCCTTGCCGGGGATCACACGGGCCATGTTCAACTGCCCACCAATTTGGCTGTCGGCATCATAGAGTGTCACCTCATGCCCGCGTTGATCGGCCACAAGTGCGGCCATCAACCCGGCGGGGCCGGCACCTACGACGGCCACGCGCTTCGGAGAATCGGTCGAGGTATAGCGCAATTCCGTTTCATGGCAGGCGCGCGGATTCACAAGGCAGCTAGAGATCTTGCCTTGGAATGTATGGTCCAGACAGGCTTGGTTGCAGGCAATGCAGGGCGCGATTTCGCGGGCCCGGCCTGCGGCGGCCTTGGCTACGAAATCGGGATCGGCCAAAAAGGGGCGCGCCATCGACACCATGTCGGCGGCCCCGCCTGCGAGCAGTTCCTCGACCAGTTCCGGCGTGTTGATGCGGTTCGAGGTAATGACGGGTATCCCCACCTGCCCCATCAGCTTGCGTGTAACCCACGCCCAGCCACCACGCGGCACAGATGTTGCGATGGTCGGCACCCGCGCCTCGTGCCAGCCGATGCCGGTGTTAAGGATGCTCGCGCCTGCGTCCTCGATGGCCTTAGCCAGTTGCACCACCTCGTCAAAGCTCTGGCCACCCGGCACCAGATCAATGAGCGAGATGCGGTAGATCAGGATAAAATCCGCTCCGACAGCTGCACGCACACGGCGCACCACCTCAACCGGCAGACGCATCCGGTTTTCATACGCGCCGCCCCAGCGGTCGGTGCGGTGGTTAGTGGCTGCACATAGGAACTGGTTCAGGAAATACCCCTCGGACCCCATCACCTCTACCCCGTCATAGCCCGCGTCGCGGCCGCGGGCGGCTGCGGTTGCGATGTCGGCGATCTGTTTCTCGATGCCCGCCTCGTCCAATTCGCGCGGCTTGAACGGGCTGATGGGCGATTTGATCGCGGAAGGCGCGACGCAATCGGGGCTATAGGCATAGCGGCCCGCATGAAGGATCTGCATGGCGATCTTGCCGCCCTCCGCATGGACCCGGTCGGTTACAGCCAGGTGATTGGCAATGTCCTGCGGTGTGAACAGCCCCGCTGCGCCGGGAAAGACCCCGCCCTCGGCATTCGGGGCCATACCACCCGTCACGATCAGCCCCACGCCACCGCGCGCACGTTCGGCATAATACTCGGCCACGCGGGCCCAGTCGCCACGCTCTTCCAGCCCCGTATGCATGGACCCCATCAGAACGCGGTTTTTCAGCGTGGTATGGCCAAGGTCCAAGGGTGCGAGCATATGGGGATAGGATGGCATTGAAACTCCTCCGGCTGACGCGAAACCCTAGCCGCGCGGATGGCGTTTGGTCCAGCGCAACGCGGCGTCAAGGCTTTCGGGCGCGGTGCCTGTGGCGGCTGTTGCCATGAGTATTTGGGGCAAGATGAAGCGGTCAGTAACCGGTCATCTCTAGATAGCCGCGCCCGGTATGGGTGCCGCTCACGCGGATCGGTCCTTCCCAATAGCTGACGGTCAGGTTCATCCACGCCTGCGGGTTCACCGACTCCGTCACAAGGCGCATGTCGCGCGCGGGCCAGTCGATCTGCCAGCGCACCGGCACCGCGCGGCCCGCCACTTGCGCGGTGCCAAGGGGGGTGAAGCGCAGCGCGCCATCAGACAACGCAGTGGCGGTGCCGTCAGGCGTGATCCACGTGCCGGCGGTAAAGATGTTGGAACCGCGCAACTGGAACCCCATCAAGCGATGACCGTCATCGAGCGTAATTGACACCCAATCCCAGCCCTGTTGATCGCTGGCCAAAGGCTGGCTAGACCATTCGCGGTCAAGCCAGCCTTGGCCCGTTACCTCGACCGGGCCAGTGGGCAGATCAAGTGTGCCGGTGACGGTGTAGAAGGGTTGCGAGTAGTAGTAGCTCGCCTGCCCTGCGGCGGATTTGACCGAGTAACCATCCTCGCCATGGAAAACGAGCGGACCCTGCGCGGTCAGATTGAAGCTATAGCCGAAATCCGGGCCGGTCGCTGCGACCCGCAGGGCCGACAAAGCATCCGCGCCATGGGGCGCAGTGCTGGTCATGTGCCAATCGTCGATATAGGCGCGAAACGGCGCGGCCTCTGCCCCCGCCTGTCCGACGCCGCCGCGCCCGAAGCGTTCGGCGGCGAAATGAGTCTCCGGAGTGGTCAGCCCCGCATGCCCCATCCAGACTTGCGGGCTATCCCACCCGTCGCGCTCTTCGGGTGCCAAGGCCGAGCGAAACAGCGTCCATTGCGCACCGTAGTCACGGCCATCTGCGCCCTTGAGCGTCATCGTGAGATACCACCATTCGATGCGATACTCGGGATGCGCGCCATGATCACGCGGAAATTCCAGCGCGCGGCCCCGCTCGGGCACGGCGAAGCCTGTCGCATCGGTTCCAAGACCCGCGAAACCTTGGGCCAGCGCGGGCGGTGCCAATAGCAGCAGGACTAGAAAAACCTTAACGTTCATAGGCAAACACCCTTAGCAACGGCCCACCGCCCCCACGCCACAGCCGCCATGCGGGCCAAGCACTTGCGGCAAGCATCGCAAGCCCGGCCCAAAGCGCAAGCTGCGCCCAATCGGCAGGGAAAACCTGCAACGGCAAGCGCCAACCAAAGGCCTGCACATTGATGACCGCGAGCAGCACCTGCGCCAGCATCAGCCCCACGGGCAGGGCCAGAACCATGGTCAGCCCGGCCAGCACCAGCGCGCGGGCAAGTTCCAGCCCGGCCAATTGGCGCAATGTCAGCCCCATCGCCCATAAAGGCGCGAGTTGCACCAACCGCAGACCCGAGAGCGTGACCAAGGTCGCAAACAGCGCCAGCGCCGCGACCGAGAGCGTCAGCACGTTCAGCGCGCCGGTGATTAGGAACGTTCGCTCAAAAATCGCCATGGAAATGGCCTTGGCCTGCGCTTGGTCGGTAACGGCCTGCGCGCTTAGCCCGAACTCGTCCAGAAGGGCGGCGCGCGTGGCATCGGGGTCATCGGTGCGAATGGCCAGTTGCCGCGTGGGTGTGCCGGGGTAAAGACGGTCGAACCAGCCTTCGGTCACGATGGCCTGTGTCAGAGGGTTGCCGTAATCGGGATAGACGCCCAAGACGGGCACAGAACCCGCACCCGGCAACAGGACACTGTCGCCCGGCCAAAGGTTCGCGCGGCGCGCGAGTTGCTCGTTGATGAGCGCGCCGTCCTCAACGGCCAGCCTGCCCCAGACATCCGGCACATCAGCAATCAGCGGCCAGTTGTCGCGGAACGTGGCGTGGTCACGCATGGCGAACACCGCGCCGGGGAAACCGGCAAGCGTGGCATCCACCCGGCGCAGAGGCAGCACGGCCTGCACGCGCGGTGCAAGAAACGCTTCCAACTCGACCGCCTGTGCAGCGTCGCGCGGGGTGATCGTGAACTCGGCCACAAGGCGCTGGTCCAGCCAGTCGATGAAAGTCGCGCGAAAGCTCGCGACCATCGTGCCCACGCCGATATTGGCCGCAAGCGCCAGCATCAGCGCCATCAGCGCGAGCGACAAGCGCGGCAGGTTCTGGCGGCTATCGGCCCAGAACCATTGCATGACGGGCGCTTGGGCCAAGCCCGCTGCCCCGCGCAGACCAAGCGCCAAAACGGGTGGGGTCAGCAGCGCAGCCGAGAGAAGCGCTGCTGCCAAAAGTGCGAATCCGGCAAACAGGCCCGATCCGAACCAAGCAAGTGCCACGGCCACACCGCCCAAGGCCAGCGCGCCTACAACTTGCCAGCGCATCGCGTGCCCGGTGGCCATGGCCCAAGCGCGCGGCTGCGCAGGCGTGAGCACAGGCAGGTGCCACAATCGCCACAGCGCCTGCCCACCCGCCAGCACCGCACCTGCAAAGGCCATTGCCAAACCCGCCAGCGCCCAGACCGGGCTGAATTGCAGGCTGCCGGGCACCGGCGCGCCGTATAGGCCGCGCAGCGTGGCCGCGACATCGGGCAACAGGGCTGCGGCCAGCACATAGCCCAGCGCCAGCCCCGCCAGCCCCGCCACAAAAGCCATCAAGGCCAATTCGAAAGCCAAGGCCAGTGTCAAAGACCGCAGCGGCACGCCAAGACTGCGCAAGGTGCGAAACAATCCGCGCCGTTGCTCGAAGGCCAGCCCCACGGCAGAATGCACGATGAACAGACCGACGGCGAAAGCCAGCGCGCCAAAGGC
>CAYNWX010000091.1:0-8111 GCA_964401005.1 uncultured Natronohydrobacter sp. | reverse complement strand
TCGCGAAATCACCTTCGCTCGCAACCTAACCCATTGAAATATCAAGGCTGGCCCAAACGCATTCAGCCCGAAATCTCAATTTGCTGCCGAACTTGGGAGTCTATTTTCCTAGACAGTGATCTGGATCAGGTAAAATTTGACTTTAGTCTGTTTCAAAACCCAAATGGCTTTTTCAGAGTTGGTAACGGGGACGGCGAAATACCGAAGAGGAAAGGCTATGAGCTTGCAAAAATACCAGAAAGATTCAAAACACTAGTCTAGCAAGCTTGGTCGCGGCCCTCCCTCACACCCCCATCTCCGCCCAGATCGGCACATGGTCGGAGGGCTTCTCTTCCCCCCGCACCCCGCGGTCTATGCCGCAATCGACCAGCCAGTCGGCGGCATAGGGGCAGAGCAGGATATGGTCGATGCGGATGCCGTCATTGCGGTCCCATGCGCCCGCTTGGTAGTCCCAGAAGGTGTAGCTTTCCGGCGCCTGCGTGCGGGCGCGCAAAGCGTCGGTCAAGCCAAGGTTCAGGATCGCGCGGAACGCCTCGCGCGACGGCAGGCGGTAAAGCGCGTCATTTTCCCACGCCTTGGGGCGGGCTGCGTCCTCGGCCTGCGGGATGATGTTGTAGTCGCCCAGCATGACGAAGGGGGTTTCCGCGGCCAGTAAAGCCTCTGCCCGCGCGCGCAGGCGGTCCATCCATGCCAGTTTATAGGCATATTTGCCGCCCGCCACCGGCGCGCCAGCGTCGTCCAGTTCCACCGGGTTGCCATTGGGCAGGTAAAGCCCACAGACGCGCAGGTTGTGCTGCGGCCCCTCGACCGTCGCCTCTATATACCGGGCCTGCACGTCATCTTCATCGCCCGGCAGCCCGCGCGACACGTCCCGTAGCGGCAGAAGGCTGGCAATCGCGACCCCGTTGAAGCCTTTTTGCCCGTGGGTTTCCAAATAGTAGCCGCGCTCCTCGAATATCTCGCGCGGGAAGGCGTCATCAACAGATTTGATTTCCTGCATGACCAGCACATCGGGCTTGGCCGCGTCCAGCCAGCGGGTCAGCGCCGGGCCGCGTGCCTTGATACCGTTGATGTTGAAGCTGACCAGTTTCATGCGCACCCCCTATGTGTTGGCGGCATGATTGCCCCGCCCCTGCGGGCAGGGCAAGGGGCGTTTATTCCGCCGCGATGGGTTCGCGGTCCACCAGCGCCACGATATCCATCATGATCTGGTTCAGTTTGAAATCCTTGGGCGTGTAGACGCGGGCCACGCCCATGGCGCGCAGGCGGTCGGCGTCATCTTCTGGGATAATGCCGCCGACGATGACGGGGATATGCCCCAGCCCTTCGGCGCGCATCAGGTCCATCAGGTCGCCCATCAGCGGAATGTGGCTGCCCGACAGGATGGACAGGCCGACCACATGCGCATCTTCATCGCGCACGGCGGCGACGATTTCGGCGGGCGTCAGGCGGATGCCTTCATAGCTGATATCCATGCCGCAATCGCGGGCGCGGGCGGCGATCTGCTCGGCCCCGTTTGAATGCCCATCCAGCCCCGGCTTGCCGACCACGAATTTCAGCTTGCGGCCAAGCTTGGTGCTGACGGCATCGACGGCTTCTCGCACATCCTCTAGCCCTTCGGTGCGGTTGGACGGCGCGCGGGCCACCCCGGTCGGGCCGCGGTATTGGCCGAACGCCGCGCGAACGGTTTCTCCCCACTCGCCAGTGGTCGCGCCCGCTTTGGCGGCGGCAATCGAGGGGGCCATGACATTGCGCCCATCACGGGCTGCGGCGCGCAGATCGGCCAAGGCGGCTTGCACGGCGGCCTCATCCCTTGAGGCGCGCCATTCGTTCAGGCGGGCGATCTGGTCGGCTTCGGCATCAGGATCAGACACCATGATCGCATCTTCGCCGGTGGTCAGGGGCGAGGGTTCGGTGGTGGTAAACTTGTTCACACCAACCACGACGGTATTGCCCGTCTCGATGCCGACAATGCGTTCCGCATTCGCTTCAACCAAGCGCGACTTCATGTATTCGATGGCTTTCACAGCCCCGCCCATCTCGTCAATGCGGGCCAATTCCTCGCGCGCGCCTTCCATCAGCTCGGCCACCTTGCGGTCGACGGCAGGGTTGTTGTCGAACAGGTCTTCATATTCCAGCAGGTCGGTTTCATAGGCCAGAACCTGTTGGAGGCGCAGCGACCATTGCTGGTCCCATGGGCGCGGCAGGCCCAGCGCTTCGTTCCACGCGGGCAATTGCAGCGCGCGGCAGCGGGCTTTCTTGGACAGCGTGACCGCCAAAGCCTCTATCAGAATGCGGTAGACGTTGTTTTCCGGCTGCGGTTCGGTCAGGCCAAGGCTGTTGACCTGCACACCGTAACGGAAGCGACGATATTTCGGGTCGTCAATGCCGTAACGGTCGCGGCAGATTTCATCCCACAGGTCCACGAAGGCGCGCATCTTGCACATCTCTGTCACGAAGCGGATACCCGCATTCACGAAGAACGAGATGCGCCCCACCATTTGCGGGAAATGCTCGGCGGGAACCTTGGTTTTTAGATCATCCAGCACCGCGCAGGCGGTGGCCAGCGCAAAGGCCAGTTCCTGCTGCGGCGTGGCGCCCGCTTCTTGCAAATGGTAGGAACACACATTCATCGGGTTCCATTTGGGCAAGTGCTCGCGGGTATAGGCCGCGACATCGGTGATCATCCGCATCGACGGTTCTGGCGGGCAGATATAGGTGCCACGCGACAGGTATTCCTTGATCAGGTCGTTCTGCACGGTGCCGTTCAACTGGCTGACATCCGCGCCCTGTTCCTCTGCAACGGCGATATAGAGCGCCAGCAACCAAGGCGCGGTCGCGTTGATGGTCATAGACGTGTTCATTTGCTCCAGCGGGATCTGGTCGAACAGAAGCCGCATATCGCCTAGATGGCAGACTGGCACGCCAACCTTGCCAACTTCGCCCTTCGACAATTCATGGTCGCTATCATAGCCCGTCTGCGTGGGCAGATCGAACGCGACCGATAGGCCCGTCTGCCCCTTCGACAGGTTGTTGCGATAAAGCGAATTCGACGCCCGCGCCGTGGAATGCCCGGCATAGGTGCGAAACAGCCAAGGTTTGTCCTTTTGCGGGGTGGCTTGGGTATCGGTCATGCGGGCCTCCGGCAATGCGTGCGAAACTTTGTTGCCTAAACACCTGCAAAAGGCGCAAGATAATGTCAAGCCATAATCGCTGCATTGCGGCAAATGGCACTTTGGCCCGGAACCGGCTAGATTGGGCGCAAGACGCCTTGCAGAATTGGACAAAGCCCATGTGGGAAGACCGCTTTAACCGCCCCGATTACCTGTTCGGCACAGAGCCGGCGCGCGCCTTGCGCGATCATGTCGCATGGTTGGTGCCGGGACAGCGCGCGCTGGCGGTGGCAGATGGAGAGGGACGCAATTCGGTCTTCATGGCCGAGCAGGGCCTGCATGTAACCGCCGCCGATAACGCGCCCTCGGCCCTTGCCAAGGCGCGGGCTTTGGCCGATGCGCGCGGCGTGGCGGTCGATTTCGTGCAGGCGGACCTGCTGGCCGACTGGCCTGACGATTGGGCCGGTGCCTTCGACCTAGTGGCGGGTATCTTCATTCAGTTCACCGGCCCTACAGAGCGCGCAGCGATGTTCGCCCGCATGGCCAAGTGCCTGCGCCCCGGCGGCGTTTTGTTTCTGCATGGCTACCGCCCCGAGCAATTGGCCTATGGCACGGGCGGGCCGCGCGCGGTCGAAAACCTTTATACAGAAGCGTTGCTGCGCGCGGCCTTTGCGGGCTGGCAGGTCGCGGAATGCCGCGCCTATGACCGCGACATTCACGAAGGCACCGGCCATGCGGGTATGTCGGCGCTGATTGACTTTATCGCGCGCAAACCCGGCTGACAGGTTTTGCTTGCGTTTTATGAAATTGGTAATATTATTTTACCAATACCGGCTGGGAGGACCGAAAATGGAAATGCCTATCCCGAATGCGGCAATCATGTCGAAGCGCGACCGCGTGATCGCGCGACTGGCAGAAGTGCTGCCGAAAGACGCCCTCATTTCCGACGAAGCCGAACGCCGCGCCTATGAATGCGATGCGCTAACAGCTTATCGGTGCCTGCCCTTGGCCGTGGTCCTGCCCGACAGCACCGAACAGGTCGCAGCGATCATGAAAATCTGCCATGCCGAAGGCGTGCCGGTTGTGCCGCGCGGGTCAGGCACCTCGCTGGCTGGCGGTGCGCTGCCGACAGAGGATTCGATCATCTTGGGCGTGGCGCGCCTTCGCGACGTGGTCGAGATAAACTATGCAGACCGCTTTATTCGTGTGCAAAGCGGCATCACAAACCTTGCGGTCACCGGCGCGGTCGAAGGCGACGGGTTCTTCTATGCGCCTGACCCCTCCAGCCAGTTAGCCTGCGCGATTGCGGGCAATATCGCCATGAATTCTGGCGGCGCGCATTGCCTAAAATACGGCGTAACCACCAACAACCTGCTGGGGGTCACGCTTGTGACAATGGCGGGCGAAGTGATCGAGATCGGCGGCGCACATCTGGACGCGGCGGGGTATGACCTGCTGGGGCTGATCTGCGGGTCCGAGGGGCAGCTTGGCATCGTGACGGAAGCGACCCTGCGAATCCTGCCCAAACCCGAAGGCGCGCGGCCCGTGCTGATGGGGTTCGACAGCAACGAAGTGGCGGGCGAATGCGTGTCCGACATCATCAAGGCGGGCGTGCTGCCCGTGGCCATTGAGTTCATGGACCGTCCCTGCATTCGCGCGACCGAGGATTTCGCCCATGCCGGCTACCCCGATTGCGAGGCACTGCTGATCGTCGAGGTTGAAGGCTCGGACGCCGAGATCGACGAACAACTTGGGCTGATCAAGCAGATCGCGCATCGACACAACCCGGTCGAACTACGCGAAAGCCAGTCGGACGAAGAAAGCAAGAAGATCTGGCTGGGCCGCAAATCGGCCTTTGGCGCGATGGGGCAGATTGCCGATTACATGTGCCTTGACGGCACGATCCCGGTCTCGAGTCTGCCATTCGTGCTGAAGCGCATTGGCGAGATGTCGAAAGAATTCGGCCTAGGCGTGGCCAATGTCTTCCACGCGGGCGACGGGAACATGCATCCGCTGATCTTGTATGATGCTAACAAGGCGGGTGATCTGGAATTGTGCGAAGCTTTCGGCGCGGAAATCCTGAAATTATGCGTCGAGGTCGGTGGCTGCCTGACAGGCGAGCATGGCGTGGGGATTGAGAAGCGCGACCTGATGAGCGTGCAATTCGCGCCTGACGATCTGGATGCGCAAATGGCCGTCAAGGACGTGTTCGACCCGAACTGGCTGTTGAACCCCGCCAAGGTCTTCCCACTTGAGGCCAGTGCCACGCGGCGCGCGGCGTAACAGGGCTTTGCCCCCTCGGGCGCTTTCGCGCCCATTCACCCCCAGGATATTTGGGGCAAGGATGAACCAGCAAGCCTGAAAAGGAGGGCCGCCCATGCGCCCGGCCACTGAGACGGAATTATCAGAGATCGTGCGCGCGGCATCTGGCCCATTGCGTATTCGCGGCGGCGGCACGCGCAGCCTTGGGGCCGCAACCAACGGTGCGCTGCTGGAAACCGGGGGGTTGTCGGGCATCTCGCTGTACGAGCCGGGCGCGCTGACGCTGGTCGCGGGCGCGGGCACGCCCTTGGCCGAGGTCGAGGCGGCGCTGGCAGCAGAGAACCAACGCCTGCCGTTCGAGCCGATGGATATGCGCGCGCTGCTGGGCATTGAGGGCACGCCAACGGTCGGGGGCATGGTGGCCGCCAATGCCTCTGGCCCGCGCCGGATTGCCGTAGGGGCCTGCCGCGACAGCCTGATCGGGGTGCGCTTTGTCGATGGGCAGGGGCGCATCGTGAAGAATGGCGGGCGCGTGATGAAGAATGTCACGGGCTATGATCTGGTCAAGCTGATGGCCGGAAGCTGGGGCACGTTGGGCGTGCTGACCGAGTGCAGCTTCAAGCTGCTGCCAGTGCCGGAAATGCAGGCGACCCTTGTCAGCGCCGCGATGACGCCAGACGCGGCCGTGGCCTGCATGTCTGACGCGCTTGGCACTCCTTACGAGGTGAATGCCGCCACGCGCGACACCGAGGGCCGGGTTTGCCTGCGCCTTGAAGGTTTCTCCGAGCAAATCCGCTACCGCAAGGCCGCGCTGGCAGAGGCATTGGGCGGCGATTGGCAACTTGTCGAAGGTGCGGACAGTGAGGCGCTTTGGCGCGCCATCCGCGATGTGACTGCCTTCGCAGGCCAACCGGGCGATGTGTGGCGGATTTCGGTCAAACCCTCGGACGCGGCGGCCCTTGCGGACAAAATCGCGGCACCTGTGCAAATGGATTGGGGCGGCGGGCTGATTTGGGCGCTTGTGCCAGAGGGCACGGATTTGCGCGCCAAAATTGGCCCGATCGCGGGTCACGCCACACTGGCACGGGCCACGGAATCCACGCGCACCCGCCTGCCCGCGTTCCACCCAGAGCCTGCACCAATCGCGGCGCTCGCCCAAGGACTGCGCGCCAAGTTCGATCCGCGCGGGGTTCTGAACCCCGGCCTGATGGGATAAGCCAATGCAAACCACCTTCACGCCCGACCAATTGAAAGACCCCGCCATCCAGCGGTCAAACGAAGTGTTGCGCACCTGCGTGCATTGCGGCTTTTGCACCGCGACTTGCCCCACCTATGCGGTGCTGGGTGACGAATTGGACAGTCCGCGTGGGCGGATTTACTTGATAAAAGACATGCTGGAAAAGGGCCGCCCGGCGGATGAAAAGACAGTCAAGCATATCGACAGGTGTCTGTCGTGTTTGGCCTGCATGAGCACTTGCCCATCGGGCGTGCACTACATGCATCTGGTAGACCATGCGCGCGAATATATTGAGCAAACCTACAAGCGCCCCATGTTCGAGCGGGTGCTGCGATGGGTGTTGTCGAAAATCCTGCCCTATCCGGGGCGGTTCCGGCTGGCGCTACTGGGGGCCAAGATCGGGCGACCCTTCCGCAACCTGATGCCCGACCCCCGCCTACGCGCGATGCTAGAGATGGCGCCGAAGGTCATTCCCCCAGTCAGCCGCAATGACGACCCGCAGGTCTTCGCGCCCGAAGCCTCCAAGAAAATGCGCGTCGCGCTGATGACAGGCTGTGCGCAACGCGCGCTGAACACCGACATCAACGACGCCACCATCCGCCTGTTGCGCCGCTTGGGAGCAGAAGTGGTGATCGCAGAGGGCCAAGGCTGTTGCGGGGCGCTGACGCACCATATGGGCAAAACCCAAGAAAGCCACGCGACGGCGGCCAAGAACATCCGCGCGTGGTATCGTGAGATGCGGGCTGGAGGCTTGGATGCAATTGTCATCAACACCTCTGGCTGTGGCACCACGGTGAAAGATTACGGCCATATGTTCCGCAACGAGCCTTTGGCAGCGGAGGCCAAGGCGGTGAGTGAAATTGCCATGGATGTCAGCGAGGTGCTGATGAAGCTGGACCTGCCGAAAGGCGCAAAGCAAGACATGAAAGTGGCCTATCACGCGGCCTGTTCGTTGCAACATGGCCAGCAGATCAAGACCTACCCCAAGGATTTGCTGAAACGCGCCGGGTTCACGGTGACAGAGCCGCGTGACAGCCATCTGTGCTGCGGGTCGGCAGGAACCTACAACCTGATGCAGCCTGAAATTTCGGGCCAGCTAAAAGCGCGCAAGGTGCAGACGTTGGAAGAAAAGCAGCCCGATGTGATCGCGGCAGGCAATATCGGCTGTATGATGCAGATCGGCGGGGGCACGCAAATCCCTGTCGTGCACACCGTCGAATTGCTGGATTGGGCCACGGGCGGGCCGCGCCCACGCGCGCTGACACAAAGCTGACATTGTTTCGCCACGTATAGGCCATAGCGCGCCGCTACCGCTGTCGCATCCAGACGTTCATGGAGTGACGATGCTGTTCTTGCGTGCGCTTTCGCTCATCGCCGTCTTCTGTGCCGGAATGGCGGCGGCTTGTCTTATGGATTTGGCAGGCTTCCGAGGTATTGGAAGCCACTGCACGCCACGCCATTTATGGCGTGCAGTGGCGGCGGTTGGATCGTAAGTGGCT
>CAYNWX010000090.1:0-4238 GCA_964401005.1 uncultured Natronohydrobacter sp. | reverse complement strand
ACGCCCCCACGCTGGAAGAGGTCGCGCCCGACTATCCCGACACCTCTTTCGTGCTGGTAGATGCGGTGGCGGACCTGCCCAACGTGCGCTCGGTCATCTTTGCAGAGCATGAGGGCAGCTACCTTGTCGGCATGCTGGCCGCGATGGCGTCAGAAAGCAACACGATCAGCTTTGTCGGCGGCATGGAAATTCCGCTCATCAGCGCATTTGCCTGCGGCTATGCCCAAGGCGCGAAGGCTGTGAACCCCGACGTGAACGTCATCGTCAACTATACCGGCAACACGCCAGAGGCTTGGAACGACCCTGTGCGCGGCGGTGAAATCGCACGCGGACAGATCAGCCAAGGGTCGGACGTCGTGTTCGCGGCTGCGGGCGGCACAGGGCTTGGCGTCCTGCAAGCAGCTGCCGATGCGGGCGTCTATTCCATCGGCGTGGACAGCAACCAGAACTACCTGCATCCCGGGTCTGTTCTGACCTCTATGCTGAAGCTGGTGGACGAAGCCGTCTACACCGCCTTCACCGATGGCCCGGGTATGGAAACCGGTGTGGTCACAATGAACCTTGCTTCCGCAGGTGTGGGCTATGCGCTGGACGAGCACAATGCCGATCTGATCACTGCTGAAATGCAGGAAGCTGTGGAAGCCGCGCGTATGGCGATCATCGCAGGTGAAACCACGGTGCATGACTACCGCACCGACAGCACCTGCCCGGCGTTCTGAGCGTCCGGCGCATGACCGCAACCACAGACCACAAGACGCGGCAGGCAACTGCCGCGTCAACGTCTTGGGTGCCACCCGCAATTGAATTGCGCGGCATATCCAAGGCGTTCGGCCCGGTTCAGGCCAACAAGAATATTTCGATCACCGTGCAGCGCGGCACCATCCACGGCATTGTGGGCGAAAATGGTGCTGGAAAATCCACGCTGATGTCCATCCTGTATGGGTTTTACAAAGCCGACGCGGGCGAGGTGTATATCAACGGCAAACGCACCGAAATTCCAGATAGCCTGGCCGCGATCCGCGCGGGCATCGGGATGGTGTTCCAGCATTTCAAGCTGGTCGAGAATTTCACGGTTCTGGAAAACGTGATCCTTGGGGCCGAAGACAGCGCGCTTCTAGGCCCATCGCGGCGGCGCGCGCGCGGGGTGCTCAAGCAGCTTGCAAGCGATTTCGAGCTAGAGGTAGACCCCGACGCGCTGATCGAAGAGCTGTCGGTCGGCCATCAGCAACGCGTCGAGATCCTGAAGGCGCTTTACCGCGAAGCCGACATCCTGATTTTGGACGAACCCACGGGCGTTCTGACGCCATCCGAGGCCGACCATCTGTTCCGCATCCTGCGCGGGCTGAAAGAGCAGGGCAAAACCATCATCCTGATTACCCACAAGCTGCGCGAGATTATGGACGTGACCGACGAGGTCAGCGTTATGCGGCGCGGTGAAATGGTGGCAACCCGCGAAACCGCCAAGACCAGCCCAACCGAGTTGGCCGAATTAATGGTGGGCCGTAAAGTATTGTTGCGCGTGGAAAAAACCAAGGCGCAACCGGGCGACGAAGTGTTGCGCGTTGAAGGCTTGCGGCTGGTCGATGCGCAGGGTGTAGAGCGGCTGCGCAAGATTGGCTTCAGCCTGCGCGCAGGCGAGATTCTGGGCATTGCGGGGGTGGCCGGAAATGGCCAGTCGGAACTTCTAGAGGTGCTGGCTGGCCTGCGTGAGGCCGAAGGCAAGGTCTGGCTGCGCGGCAATCCCTTGCCGCTTTCGGGGCCAGAGTGCAACGGGCAAGCGCGCCGCGCTATGCGCATTGCCCATGTGCCTGAAGACCGCCACCGCCGCGGCTTGGTGTTGCCGTTCCACGCTTGGGAAAACACCGCACTGGGCTATCACAATGACCCGCGCTACAACCCCAGCCCGTGGCGAATGGACGGCGCGGCCATGGTCGCGGACACTGCCGCCAAGATGGAACGGTTCGACGTGCGCCCACCGAACCCGCAATTGCCCGCCGAAGGGTTTTCGGGCGGGAACCAGCAAAAGATCGTGCTGGCGCGCGAAATCGAATATGGGCCGGATTTGCTGTTGGTGGAGCAACCCACGCGCGGGGTCGATATTGGCGCGATCGAATTCATCCACCAACGCCTGATCGAGTTGCGTGACGCGGGTGCGGCGATCCTGCTTGTTTCGGTGGAACTGGATGAAATTCTGTCGCTCTCGGACCGCATCTTGGTCATGTTCGACGGGCGCATCATGGGCGAGCGGATGGCGGATGTGACCAATGCCAAGGAACTGGGCCTGTTAATGGCTGGAATGAACGAGACATGAGCAGCAAACCAATTCCCAACTGGGCCGATGTGACGCTGGTGCCGCTGGTATCGGTCGTGCTGGCCTTCATCATTTCTGCCGCCCTTATCTGGGCCATCGGCGAATCTCCTTGGGCCGCCGTTAAAATGATGGTCGATGGCGCTTTCGGGTCCAGCTATGGCTGGGGCTATACGTTGTTTTACGCCACGAATTTTATGTTCACAGGTCTCGCCGTGGCCGTGGCCTTTCAGGCGCGGCTGTTCAACATCGGGGGCGAGGGGCAGGCGGCACTTGGCGGGCTTGGCGTGGCGCTTGTGCTTCTTTACCTGCCTTGGCCGCATTGGACGCTGGCGCTTCTGGGCGCGTCGGTTGGCGCGGCCATGTTCGGCGCGCTCTGGGCGTTGATCCCCGGCTATCTGCAAGCGAAACGCGGCAGCCATATCGTGATTACCACGATCATGTTCAATTTCATCGCGGCGTCGTTTCTGAACTACATGCTGGTGAACTTCCTGCGCCCGCAAGGGTCGCAAGACCCGTCCTCGCCGCGTTTTCCCGATGGGACCAGCTTGCCGAAACTGCACGAGATCCTTGGGCTGTTCGGCATTCCATTTTCCAAGGTTCCGCCCGTGAACATCTCGCTGCTGATCGCTGTGGCGCTGTGCTTTGCCGTGTGGTGGATGTTGTGGCGCACGCGGCTGGGCTACCAGATCCGCGCTTTTGGCGAATCCGAACCCGCTGCGCAATATGCAGGCATCAGCCCCGCGCGGATCACGATCATCGTCATGCTTATCTCTGGCGGCTTGGCAGGGATGATGGCGTTGAATAACGTGATGGGTGAACAGGAACGGCTGGTTCTGAACGCGGTTGAAGGGGCGGGATTCATCGGCATTGCCGTGGCGCTGATGGGCCGCAACCACCCATTCGGCGTGTTCTTGGCGGCAATCCTGTTCGGGTTCCTATACCAAGGCGGCGCGGAACTGGCGCTTTGGACCGGCATTCCGCGCGAATTGATCGTGGTCATTCAGGCGCTGGTCATCCTGTTCACCGGCGCGCTGGACAACATGGTGCGGATTCCGATTGCGAAACTCTTCTCCCTGCGGAGGGCGGGCTGATGGATCTGGCAACCCTTGCGCAAGTACTTGACAGCACATTGCGGCTGGCCACGCCCCTGTTGTTCGCCTGCCTTGCGGGCCTGATTTCAGAACGCGCGGGCGTGTTCGACATCGGGCTGGAGGGGAAAATACTCGCTGCCGCTTTTCTGGCCGCCGCGATTGCCTTCGTTTCGGGCAATGTCTGGCTGGGCGTGCTGGCCGGGATTGCCGTGTCGGTCTGCATGTCACTCATTCATGGGGTCGCTTCGATCACTTTCCGGGGCAACCAGCTAATTTCCGGCGTGGCGATCAATTTCCTTGCGGCTGGGCTGACCGTGGTCATTGCGCAAAACTGGTTCCAGCAAGGTGGGCGCACCCCATCGCTGACCGGGGATGCACGGATGCCGACGATTGATTTGCCCTTCGCCGAAGCCTTGGCCGATGTGCCTGTGATCGGCCCGATTTACGGCATCTTTTCGGGCCACGCTCCGTTGGTTTACCTCGCCTTCTTATGCGTGCCCGCAACATGGTTCTTGCTGTTCCGCACCCGCTTCGGCCTGCGCCTGCGCGCGGTGGGCGAAAACCCTGCGGCGGTGGACACGGCGGGCGTGTCGGTTATTGGCCTGCGCTTTGGCGCTGTCGCCATTTGCGGTGTGCTCTGTGGGCTGGCGGGCGCGTATCTCTCCACGGGCCTGTCGGCAGGCTTTGTGAAAGATATGAGCGCAGGGCGCGGCTATATCGCGCTGGCGGCCATGATCTTTGCCAAATGGCGGCCCTGGCCTGCGCTCTGGGCCTGCCTTCTTTTCGGATTTCTCGAAGCCATCGGCATCCGCTACCAGTCCATCACCATCCCCGGC
>CAYNWX010000089.1:0-14275 GCA_964401005.1 uncultured Natronohydrobacter sp. | reverse complement strand
TACGATCCAACCGCCGCCACTGCACGCCATAAATGGCGTGGCGTGCAGTGGCTTCCAATACCTCGGAAGCCTGCCAAATCCATAAGACAAGCGAAAGATAACGCGGCTCTTTATTCAGGAATTTATCCAACCGCCCACGGAAGCGCGATGGATCGGTTTCAAAGAGATCCGGTATCCTTCTGTCGGCGACAAGCTCTCGAAGCATCTAGACTTCATGCGCAGGTCTTTTCCGAATGCGCATTTTGTCTTCAATTCCCGGAACGCGACAGACGTTGCGCAGTCAAAATGGTGGGAATCTCAAGATACTGAAAACGTGCTGGAAATGGTGGCAGAAACAGATGAGCGATTTGCAGATTACGCGGCGAATAACCCAGATCATGCGAAGCATGTCTTCTACGAAGATCTCATCGCCGATCCGGCTGCGCTTGCTCCGGTTTTCGCCATGCTTGGAGAGCCGATGGATCTTGAGGCGCTGAAATCCGTTCTTAACGTCAAGCTCATGCATTAACCAAATTGCAAATTCCCGGACCCTTCCACCCAGAGATTGGCCCCGTCGCAATTTCTGGATTTTGCGTTGCCCGCACGTTCAGGATGCGTCACCAAAGGGTGAACGTTTTGGCCGCGGGCTGTCGGGGCCGGGCGTTAGCACCAAAAGCCCCGTGACCGGCGCCGCAGCAACGCGAGGTCCGCTTGCAGCCATCGCGGGCGCGCTCATGCCGCTGCGTTCCAGCTCTTGCTGCTTTGATGCGATAATCGTGATCGGCGTGCCGTCGCGGACCATGGCGTAGATGTCTTCCATCTGTCGGTCGGTAACCGCAATGCAGCCATCGGTCCAGTCGCCCCGCGCGCCCTGAAAGCGCGGTCCGCGCCCGTGGATGAAAATATCGCCGCCGGGACGCCAGCCATTTGCCTTCGCATGGGCGCGGTCGGCCTTGTTCGGATAATCGATGCCGATGGACAGGTGGAACGCGCTGTTGGGGTTGCGCCGGTCGATGATGTAATCGCCCTCTGGCGTGCGGCGGTCGCCTTCGCGCTCCTTGTGGCCGAAGGGCTGACCGCCAAGTTGCACGCGGTAGCTTTTCAGCACCGTGCCGAAATGGATCAGATCCATCTGTCGTTCGGCCTTGTAGATGACCACGCGCGTCACTTCCGGCCCGTCATAGGAGCGGAATTTTGTCGGCGCACAGGCAGTCAGAACGGCCAATAACGCCAAGGGCAGGAACAGGCGGGCAAACTGCATCGAATCCTCTGGGGTTTTCTACGCATCATGCCCGACTGCGCGCTGCCTGCCAAGCGCGCTGCCTGCTCACGTTGGCGTCATCCCTCGCGCTCAGCCAGCTTCTTTTCAATCTCGCGCAGGCGGGTGAGCACTTCGTCGCGGTAATCTTCCGTGGCTTTGTTACTTTCCGCCGCATGGGCGTCTTGCATCGAATTCACGATCAGACCGACCAGCAGGTTCACCACCGCAAAGGTCGTGACCATGATGAAGGGCACGAAGAACATCCAGGCATAGGGATACACTTCCATCACCGGGCGCACGATGCCCATCGACCACGATTCCAGCGTCATGATCTGGAAGAGCGAATAGGCCGACGCCCCCAGATCGCCGAACCATTGCGGGAAACTGGTCTGGAACAGCTTGGTGGCCATGACCGACCCGATGTAGAAGATCATCCCCATCAGCAGGAAGACCGACCCCATGCCGGGCAGCGCGGTGATGAACCCTTCCACCACCCGGCGCAGGTTGGGGCTGACCGACACCACGCGCAGCAAGCGCAAAATGCGCAACGCCCGCAACACGCTGAAACCTTGGGTCGCCGGCAGAAGCGCGATAGCGATGATGATGAAGTCGAAGATGTTCCAGCCCGAGCGCCAGAATTGCCAGCGATGGGCATACATTTTCAGCGCCAGCTCCAGAACGAAAATGCCAAGGCAGATTTTGTCCAGCGTCAGAATGACCGGGCCAATCGCGCCCATGATTGGCGCGGATGTTTCCATCCCCAGCAACACGGCGTTGAACAGGATGACCCCAATCACCCCGTTGCGCACCCAAGATTGGTCCAGAAAGGCGGCGACGCTGGTGCGGCTGAACATGATATACCCCCGAAGTTGACTCCCGCGCAGATATGTTACCTTGCGAAGGCGGCTGCAAGCTCCACATGTGGGCTGTAGCGGAATTGATCGACCATCTGCACCCATTGCAGGCGGTAGCCGCCATCACACAGGATTTTCGCGTCGCGCGCGAAGGTGACGGGGTTGCAGGACACGGCAGCAATGCGCGGAACCGGGCTGTCTGCCAGCGCGCGGGCCTGCGCTTCGGCGCCTGCGCGGGGCGGGTCAATGACCACGGCGTCGAAGCGCGTCAAGTCCTCTGGCAGAAGCGGGTTGCGGAATAGATCGCGGGTTTCCGTGGTGACGCGCTTCAGCCCGGTTGCATGCCGCCAGCCGTGGTCCAGCGCGGCCAGCATCTCTGCCACGCTTTCGACCGCGTGCACCTCTGCCCGTTCGGCTAAGGGCAGGGCAAAAGTGCCGCAGCCCGCGAACAGGTCGGCCACGCGCGGGGCATCGCCCACGGCAGCCACTACCGCCGCTTGCAGGGTGGTTTGCGCGTCTGCGGTCGCTTGCAGGAAAGTGCCCGGCGGTGGGATGACACGCGCGCGGCCGAAGCTCTGGGCAGGGGGCGCGGATTGCGCGATCACCTCGCCTTCCCATGCCAACCGCGCAAAGCCGTTTGCGCCCGCCCATTGGCCAAGCGTGGCTTGCAAGGCGCTGTCCAACGCTTTGCCACCCGTCACGGACAGGTCCAACCCCACATCGGCCAGCGTGAGCGCCAACGCCATCTCGCCCTTGCGCGATCCGGCCAGCGTGACCAGCTCTTCCAGCAGCGGTAAGGCGGCGGTCAGTTCTCGCCGCAAGATCAGGCATGCGGGCACGGGGGTTACGGTGTCGGATGCGCGCGCATGGAACCCAACCAGCGCACCTTTTTTCAGGCGTCGCCCCGAAAACGTCGCGCGTCTGCGCGTGCCAAGGGGCGAGACATGCGGCGCGTGGAACTCTGCCTCCAGCCCTTGCGCGCCCAAAGCCTGCCGGATCACGCCTTCCTTCCAGTCGGTCACGAAGCCTTCGCGCGCGTGTTGCAACGCACAGCCGCCACATGCCTTGTAATGCGTGCAGGGCGCAGCAATCCGTTCGGGCGACGGTGTCAGGATGCGCGGCGCTGCGATACGGCCCTGCACAACCTCGCCCTCGACCACCTCTCCGGGCAAGGTACGTGCGACGAAAACGGGGCCATCTGCCACCCCGTCGCCATGATGGCCAAGGCGGGTGATGGTCAACGCCATACCGTGGCCTTATACGCTTTCAGCTTCTTCATCTGTCCCCAGAAATCCGCCTGACTGCCGCGCCCAGAAGCGGGCATAGGTGCCGTCCTTGGCCAGCAATTCGTCATGCGTGCCTTGCTCGACAATGCGACCTGCGTCAAGCACCACGATCCGGTCCAGCTGTGCAATCGTGCTTAACCGATGCGCAATAGCCAGCACAGTCTTGCCCTCCATCAGCGGTTGCAACGCGTCTTGCACCGCTGCCTCGACCTCGCAATCCAGTGCCGAGGTCGCCTCGTCCAGCACCAGAACGGGCGCGTCTTTCAAAAATGCGCGCGCCAGTGCAATCCGTTGGCGTTGCCCTCCCGACAGCCGCACACCGCGTTCGCCCAGTTGCGCGTCATAGCCACGGCGCCCTTCATGGTCCTGCAAACCCTTGATGAAGCCATGCGCCTCGGCGGCTTTCGCGGCGGCCTCTATCTCGGCCCGCGTGGCATTGGGGCGGCCATAGCGAATGTTGTCCAGAGCAGAGCGGTTGAACATGGCGGTTTCCTGCGTGACCATGGCGATGTTGCGGCGCAGGCTTTCCTGCGTCAGCTCTCGAATATCGCGCCCGTCCAGCGTGATGCGCCCCGCTTCCACGTCATACAGCCGCAGCAGCAGCGCCACGAGCGTGGATTTGCCGGCACCCGAAGCGCCGACAATCCCGATCTTCTCGCCCTTGGGAATGCGCAGGGTCAGCCCGTCCACACCGCCCGCATCTCGCCCATAGGCAAAGCCCACATTCTCGAACGCGACAGCCCCGTCGGCGCGGCCAATCTCGACCGCATCGGGCGCATTTTCCAGATTGGGGCGCGGGGTCAGGGTGCGCATGCCGTCCTCGATCTCGCCTATGTTGGAATAAATGCCCATCAGCGTGAAACTGACCCAGCCGGTCATCTGCGCAATGCGAATGGCAACAGCGCCTGCGGCGGCAATATCGCCCGTGCTGGCCGCGCCCTGCGCCCATAGCCACAAAGTGCCGCCAATCAGTAGAACCGGCAACAGCCCCGCCACTACCATCAAGGCAAAGCGAAACCACGCCTGCACCTCGCCAAACTCGACAGAGCGGTCGCGGAACACGCCCATCGCGTTCAGCGCCGCGCGATCCTCGAAATCGGCATGGGCGAACAGTTTGACGGTCTTGATGTTACTGATCGTGTCCACCACCTGCCCGCTGACACGCGCCCGCGCACCGGCCCGTTTGCCCGACCGCTCGCGCACTTGCGGCAGGAAATACCGGATCAGCCACAGATAGCCGACCATCCAAACCGCCAAGGCCAGCGCGACGCGTGCATCTATGGTGAACAACAGCACGATCGACCCGATGATCGAGGCCAGCGCGAAAGCCATGGTGTTGATGCTCTCATTCGCCACATCGGTCAATGCGCGGGCAGTCTGGACCTGCTTTTGCGCAATCCGGCCCGCGAAATCATTGTCAAAGAAGGTGACGGGCTGGCCCAGCGTCCAGCGGTTTAACCGCGATTGCACCAGCACGAAGATATTGGGCTGCACCACGATGGAGTTTGCGGCGGAAGACACCCCAAAGGCCAAGGGCCGCAGCACCACGAAAAAGAGGATGAACCCGGCGATCAACCAGCCATGCGCGGCAATGAAACCTTGCGCGCCGGTATCCACCGCCGCGTCTATGATCTGGCCCAGCAGCATGGCCGAGATCACTTCTGTCGTGCCCACAATGGCCGAAATGACCGTCGCCAGCGCCAAGACCGGCCAAGACCCTTTGACCGACCACAGCATGAAGCGCAAAAGGGTTTGCGGCGGCGGCCCATCGGCATGGGCGAAACCGTCGATCAGGCCCGCCAGCCGGAAGGCAAGGGTCGGTTTCTGGGTGGGGTCGGTTTTTTGCAGCATGAAATGTCCTTTGGTCAGGACATAGGGCGTTTGGCCCTTATGCGCCAGTCAGCCCAGCAGATCGGCGCGCGTGGCGCGGAAGTCAGATGCGATCCAGCGCGCCTCCAGCGCCTTCAGCTTTTGGCCCAAAGCCGCCCCCTCTAACCCCGGCAGATCGGCGGCGCGGATTGGAAAGCGCGCGCTTGCGCCGCGTGTGACCTCGGCCCGCCAATCCGGGGGCAGCGGGCTTTCCAGCAAGGCCGCCCGCGCCAGCGCGGCATCTGCGCCTAAATCCGCGCCCAAACCATAGCCCAGAACAGCGGGCGGGGTCATGTCCCCCACAGCATCTCGCAGGCGGGACAGGTCGCGCGCTTCGGCCTTGGTTAGGCGCAAAGGGTCGGTGTCGGGCGCAAGCACCGCGAGGCGCCGCATCCAGTGCGGCGCGTGGCCCGCTTCCAGATGCACCAAGGGGGCCAATGCGCGCGGATCAGCCCCCGGCAGAACCCGCGCCAAAACCCCTGCATGGTGCATGGCCGCGACCGAAGGCGCAGGGTCTCGCGCCCCCAGCAATTTGCGCATTTCAGATGTGACCCGCTCGGCAGACAATCGCGCCAGCCCGTCTACGCCTGCGGCACAGGCCGCTAGTCCATCCGCGTCCAGCCCATGCTCTGGATCGCCATATTGCGCGTGAAAGCGAAAGAAGCGCAGGATGCGCAGGTAATCTTCGGCAATACGCTGGGCCGCGTCGCCCACAAAGCGCAGCCGCCGCGCCTGCAAATCGTCGATGCCGCCCAAAGGGTCCAGCACATGGCCCGCAGCATCGGCATAAAGCGCGTTCATAGTAAAATCGCGGCGCGCGGCGTCGTCGCTCATCCGGTCCGAGAACGCCACCTCGGCATGCCGCCCGTCGGTCGCGACGTCACGGCGGAAGGTCGTGACCTCAAAGCCCTCGCCATCCACAACAAGCGTGACCGTGCCATGCGCCAGCCCGGTGGGCACCGCGCGCAGCCCTGCCGCTTCGGCCAAGGCCATCACTGTTTCGGGGCGGGCAGAGGTGGCGATATCGACATCCGTCACCGCCTCGCCCAGTGCGGCATTGCGCACGCAACCGCCCACAGCATAGGCCGCATAGCCCGCGCCGGTCAGCAGGCCCAGCACGGTCTGGGTGCGCGCATTTTCCAGCCAGTCGCCACTTACCCGCATTGCGTCATCCGTTCGGCCAAGCCACGCAACATGCGCGCGCTGGCCCCCCAGATGTAATACGGCCCCCACGGCACGGCATAGAAATGCCGCCATGTCCCGCGCCAAATGCGGCGTTCAATGACATAGTGCGCGGGGTCCATGACATGGGGCAGCGGCACGCGGAACACTTCGGCCACCTCGCCCGGTTCCGGGTTTGGGGTGAACGCCCCGTCCAGCCGCGCCAAAAAGGGCGTGACCAGAAAGCCCGTCACGGTTTCATGCGTGGGCAGTGTGCCAAGAATGCGCACTTGGCTGCGGTCCAGCCCGATTTCCTCGCGCGCCTCTCGCAACGCGGTCGCGGCCAGATCGAGGTCGCCCGCATCCTGCCGCCCGCCGGGAAAGGCGATTTGGCCGGGATGGTGCCGCAGATGCGAGGCGCGCTTGGTCAGCACCACGCCGCCCGCGTCATCCACCGCGATCAGCACGGCAGCGGGGCGCAGCTTGCGCACGGGGTCAGGCTTGAGCGACGGGTTCAGGTCGAAATCGCTCGATACCTCCGCCGGCAGCGCCAAGGCCGCGCGCAGGCGGTCATCCATCCTTGCCCTCGAAACCCAAAGTCGCTGGATCCATGATATAATGCGCCCCGCAGAACTGGCAGTCGGCGGTCACGGTGCCCTCGTCCGTGGTCATCGTGCCAATGTCCTTGGCGGAATAGATCGACAGCGTGCTGCGCACCTTTTCCTCGGAGCAAGAACAGCCGAAATGCACCGCTTGCGGTTCATAGACGCGCGGCGCTTCCTCGTGGAACAGGCGCGCGAGCAATTCCGGCGGGCCGACATGCGGGCCGATCAGTTCCAACTCTTCGACCGTGTCCAAAAGCATATTGGCGCGGGTCCAGTTTTCGGCCTGCTCGGCCAAGTCGCGCTTGGGCGCTTGCGAATTGCCGGGCATGTGCTGCAACATCACACCACCCGCGCGCCAAGCTTGGGGCTGGCCGGGCAGGGTGGCGCGGCCAAAAGACAACGCGAATCGGGTGGGAATTTGCTCTGATTGCGCGAAATAGGTTTCGGCGCAGGAACTCAGGGACTGGCCCGCCAAGGGTGTGATCCCCTGATACGGTGTCATGTCCGGCCCTTGGTCGATCAGGATGGCAAAATACCCTTTGCCGATCTGCGCATAGGGGCTGATATTTTCATCCAGACGGTCGCGGTTGAAGCTGGCATAGGCGCGAATACGCGCAGGCGCGCCTTCATGTTCGGGAGCGTAATAGTCGGTTGCGATCAGCCGCACCGGGCCGTCGCCGCGAATCTGCAACGACAGTTTCCAGCGCAGTTTTATGGTCTGCCCGATCATCGCGGTCAGAAGCGTCGCTTCTGCGATCAGACCCTCTACGATGGTCGGGTAGTCGTGCTTTTCCAGCACTTTTTCCAAAGCGCCATCCAGCCGCACGACGCGGCCGCGAATATCGCTATTGTCCAGTTGGAACGGCAAAACCGTGTCGTCCCAGGCGATTTGTTCGCCAATGCTCATATCGAATATCCTTGCTGGTATCGCGCGCCGTGCGCGCCTAGGCTTGCCCCCACATATAGGAATCACTTCGCAAGGGCCAAGGATGATCCGCAGATTCGGCGAAGCTCGCGTGGCGGGCCAGCACTATACACGCCGCCACGGGGCCTATGCGATCATCTTGCATGGCGATGCTGTGCTTCTGACGCATCAGGCGTGGCCCGACGATGAATGGCAATTGCCCGGTGGCGGCATAGACGCAGGTGAAAGTGCACCCCAAGCCCTGCGCCGCGAGGTGCTGGAGGAAACCGGCTGGCGCGTGCAACCGCTGCGCCGCTTGGGGGCGTTTCGGCGGCTGTGTTACATGCCCGATTATGACATATGGGCCGAAAAGCTTTGCACGATTTATCTGGCGCGGGCTTTGCGCCCGGTCGGGCCGCCATCGGAACCCGGCCACCGCGCCGCATGGGTGCCCTTGCCATTGGCCGTGGCGCGCTTGGGGAATGACGGGGATCGCGCTTTTTTGGCGGCCTTCTTGCGGTAATCTGGCAAATCCGTCTTGCACAGCCCGCCGATACCGTTGCGTTGCACGCCTGCGCGCGGGCGGCGTTCGAGGGTTACGTGCCGCGGATGAATCGCGCTCCGGCACCGATGAGCGCGGATTTGACGGCACCCATTGCGTGCAGAGAGGTGCATGTTGCCTGCGCCCCGGATGGGGCGGCGTTGGGCTTTGTGCTCTGCCGGGTCGCGGGCGATGAGATGTTGCTCGACACCCTCGCCGTTTGGCCTGCACAGGCCGGACGCGGTATTGGCCGTAGCCTTGTCGCCCATATCGAGGGCTTGGCCCATGCCCAAGGGTTGCGCGCTATCACGCTTTACACCAACGCGGCCATGGTCGAGAACCTGCGCTTTTATGCGCGTTTGGGGTATGTCAGCACAGGGCGCCGTCTGCAGGACGGATTCGACCGGGTCTTCTTTCGCAAGGCACTTGGCTAGCGTCACAAAGGTTGGCCGCGATAAAAGCGTGTGGCAGGCTTTTTGGCGGGTTTATAGGCGCTGAATTCCAACAGCGCGCCAGACACGTCGTCGCCAAAATCTTCGTGGCCCGCCCATGCCGCTAATTCCCATTTCAGTCGGTCCAGAAAGGTCAAGCCGCGCTGCGTGTGGAGGCGCTCAAAAAGGGCGCGCAGGCCGAGTTCGCCAAATTCGGCCCCCGCATCATTGGCGCATTCTGGAATGCCATCTGAATACAGGAATAACCGGTCGCCGGGGCGCAATACGGCTTCAAAACTTGCATATTCGGCCCCGTCGAGCAGTCCGATGGGCAAGCCGCCCTCGCCCAGAAACTCCACTGTGCCGTCGCGCCGTTGGATCAGCGGGTGCGGGTGGCCCGCCTGCACCATGACCATGCGCCCGGTCGACAGGTCAACATCTGCATAGGCAATGGTCAGGTAAGCGTCAGTCTCCATCTCTTGCAGCATCAGCGTGTTCATCCGCGCGGCCACCTCGTGCGGGGCGATGGCGTCGGTCTGGCCGGTCATGTGGTTGCGTGAGAAGGCAATGTTCTGGGATTGTGCGCCACCCAACATGCCGCCCACGCGCGCGCCCAGAAGCGCGGCGGCCACGCCATGGCCCGACACATCCAGCGCATAGATGCCAATACGATCTGCGTTTATGGGGAATGTTCCCACCATGTCGCCACCCACATGCCCCGAGGAATGCAGCATCAGCGACAATTGGCTGCCGCCGAAATCGTGGAAGCGGTCGCGGATCAGCGATTGCTGCAG
The DNA here is from genome assembly GCA_964401005.1 of uncultured Natronohydrobacter sp. Lineage (GTDB taxonomy): Bacteria > Pseudomonadota > Alphaproteobacteria > Rhodobacterales > Rhodobacteraceae > Roseinatronobacter. The sequence goes on along the minus strand of CAYNWX010000089.1, from coordinate 4,590 downwards.
CTTGCGCGCTTCCATCAGGTCGCGGTCGACCGCGTCGTAAAGCGCTTGCAGCTTACGCAGCGCTGCGCGCAAGTCGTCATTGCGGGCTTTGATCTGCCGTTCCATGGCGATCAGCCGTTCGCCGGCCATAATGCGCGCGCGCAATTCCGGCGTGCTGACGGGTTTGGACAAAAAGTCATCCGCGCCCACATTCAACCCTTCGGCCACCGCGCCCTTGTCATTCTTCGAGGTCAGCAGGATGAAGTAGCAATAGGCGTCGCAGTCGCGCGCCCGAAAAGCGCGGCAAAATTCCAGCCCGTTCAGGCCCGGCATTATCCAGTCGGACAGGATCAGGTCGAATTGATGCGATTCGCACAACATCAAGGCGACATCGCCAGAGGCGGCTTGAATCACCTCGTAGCCCCATCTTTCCAGATTTTTCGCCAAAACAAGGCGCTGGGCCGCACTGTCATCGACCACAAGCGCGCGCTTATAGCCAATTGCTGCGAAATCGGCGGCATCTTGCCGGGTTGGATTGGTGTCCAAGTCAAAAGTCCATAAAAACAAGCCCGTGTGGATCGGACGCTGTGACAATCGCATTCATCGATTAACACGCGGTGAATGCGTGAGCGGGCGCGCAATGGTGTAACGCTTACGATTCTTTAGGGGCTTTGCAGCAAAGTGACCCCTGCCATGTCTTGGGGGTTTGAAGTGATTGATTGGTCCAGAGTAGCGGAATTGCATGAAGAGGTTGGGGATGAGGCGCTGGCCGAGGTGCTAAACCTATTCGCATCAGAGGTAGATGAAGGTCTTGCGCGGCTGGCAGAGGCTACAAGCCCCAAAGCGCTTGCCGCAGAATTTCATTTTCTAAAGGGGGCAGCGCTCAATCTGGGGCTGGATGAGGTTGCGCGATTGTGCGCGGCTGGCGAAACGGCAGCGATCAGCGGCAAGTCGACCGCGACAGAGCGCGCTGCGATTGCGCAGTGCTTTCCAGAGTGCTGCCGAAAATTGCGCGCACAGTGGCGCGCGCGCCTTGGCGTGGCTTGAACTTGGCTGCGCCCACGCATCAAATCACGAAATTCGCCATGATTTCGTCTTCGGTAATGTCGGAATAGGCAAATCCGGCCGCATCCAGCCGCGCGAACAATCCGGTAAAATTGGCAGGGTCGGTGGTTTCTATCCCCAGCAGGACCGACCCAAAATTCCGCGCAGTCTTTTTCAGGTATTCGAAGCGGGCGATGTCGTCTTCGGGTCCCAGAATGCCCAGAAAAGCGCGCAGCGCACCGGGACGTTGGGGCAGGCGCAGCAGAAGGTATTTCTTGGTGCCAGCGAATCGCATGGCGCGTTCCTTCACCTCTGGCAGGCGCTCGAAATCGAAATTCCCGCCAGAGACGACACAGACCACCGTTTTGCCCGCGATCTGGCCGCGCAACACGTCCAGCACATCCAGCGACAGCGCGCCTGCCGGTTCCAGCACCAAGCCTTCCACGTTCAGCAGGTCCAGCATGGTGATGCATATGCGATTTTCCGGCGCGATCAGCACATGATCGGGGGCCACATGCGCCAGCCTGGCAAACGTGCGCGCCCCGATCCGCGCGACAGAGGCGCCATCCACGAAACTGTCGATGCGCGGCAGCGTCACAGGCTCGCCCGCATGCAAAGCCGCCTGCAAAGACGCGCCACCCGCCGGTTCGACATAGCGCAGCGCGCAATCGGGCGCAGTCGCCGCCAGGTAGCTCGTCATCCCCGCGCTCAGGCCCCCACCGCCCACGGGCAGCACGACCATGTCGGGCGCATGCCCCATCTGGTCCAGCATCTCGACGGCGACGCTGGCTTGGCCTTCGATCACATCCTCGTCGTCGAAGTGCGACAGGAAATGCGCGCCGCGTTCTGCACAAAACGCCTGCGCCGCCGCCAGCGACTGGTCGAACGTGTCGCCCACCAGCCTGATCTCGACATGCTCTGCCCCGAAGCTGCGGGTTTTCATGATCTTCTGTTGCGGGGTCGTCACCGGCATGAAGATCGTGCCCTGCACCCCGAAATGACGGCAGGCGAAGGCCACGCCCTGCGCGTGGTTGCCCGCGCTGGCGCAGACGAAATCGCGCCCCTCTGGCACACGGTCCAATTGCTTGCGCATGGCGTTGAACGCACCGCGAATCTTGTAGCTGCGCACGGGGCTCAGGTCTTCGCGTTTCAGCCAGATATCCGCGCCGTATTTCTGCGACAGGTAATCGTTGCGCAACAGCGGCGTGGGCGGGAACAATTCGCGCATGGGCGCGCAGGCGGCTTGGGCGCGGGCGGCGAAATCACTCATGCCAGCGACGCTTCCAGCTTGGCGCGCACGCTTTCGGGCATGGCGGTGGACCCGCGTGTGGCGGGGTCGAAAAAGACCTCGACCACCTCGTATGTGGCGTGCAGCGCGCCAGTGTCGGCGTGGCGCATCTCGAACAGGAACACGCAGCTTTTGGTGCCGATCTTGGTGACAACGCCCGACACGACAATCAGATCACCCGCCTGCAATTCGGCCACGAAGCGCGTGGTGGCCTGCGCCGTCACGGTATGCACGCCGTGTTCCGCCAGCATATCGCGGTAGGCCAGCCCCAGCTTCGTCCACATATGATAACAGGCATCGTCGAAAAACGGCGCGTAATGGCGCACATTCATGTGCCCAAAATGGTCGTGGTGCCACGGGTGAATTACCCCGCGCAAAAGCTCTAGCGCCATGTTGCCTCTCCGTCGTTCAAACCCTTGCCATAGCATATCCGGGGCGGCTGCAAACCCCGTGCGGCCTCTTGCAGCAGGGGCGCAAAGCCAATAGACCGCTTGGCAACTTAACTTCTTGCCAGACCGGAGCCATCATGCCCAGCCATGCCCCCAAGAAAGTCGTGCTTGCCTATTCCGGCGGGTTGGACACATCCATCATTCTGAAATGGCTGCAAACCGAATACAGCTGCGAAGTCGTGACTTTCACTGCCGATCTGGGGCAGGGCGAGGAACTGGACCCCGCCCGCAAGAAGGCCGAACTTCTGGGCATCGCGCCTGAAAACATCTTCATCGAAGACCTGCGCGAAGAATTCGTGCGCGATTTCGTGTTTCCGATGTTCCGCGCCAACGCGGTCTATGAAGGGCTGTATCTGCTCGGCACCTCCATCGCGCGGCCGCTCATTTCCAAGCGGTTGGTCGAGATTGCCGCTGCAACCGGGGCAGATGCCGTCGCCCATGGCGCAACGGGCAAGGGCAATGACCAGGTGCGGTTTGAGCTGTCGGCCTATGCGCTGAACCCCGATATCAAGGTCATCGCTCCATGGCGCGAATGGGATCTGACCTCGCGCACGAAGCTGCTGGAATTTGCCGAAGCGCACCAGATCCCGATCGCCAAGGACAAACGCGGCGAAGCGCCGTTTTCGGTCGACGCGAACCTTTTGCACACTTCCTCCGAGGGCAAGGTGCTGGAAAACCCGGCAGAGGACGCGCCCGATTACGTCTATCAGCGCACCGTTGCGCCGGAGGCCGCGCCAGACATGCCCGAATATGTGGAAATCAGCTTCGAGCGTGGCGATGCCACCGCCATCAATGGCGAGGCGCTGTCGCCCGCGACCATCCTGACCAAGCTGAACGAACTTGGCGGCAAGCACGGGATCGGGCGGTTGGATTTCGTGGAAAACCGTTTCGTCGGCATGAAATCGCGCGGAATCTATGAAACGCCGGGCGGCACGTTGCTTCTGGAAGCGCATCGTGGGATCGAGCAGATCACGCTGGATTCCGGCGCGGGCCATCTGAAAGACAGCCTCATGCCACGCTATGCAGAACTGATTTACAATGGCTTCTGGTTCTCGCCCGAACGTGAGATGCTGCAAGCTCTGATCGACAAAAGCCAAGAGCATGTCACCGGCACCGTGCGTTTGAAACTCTACAAAGGGTCGGTGCGCTGCGTGGGCCGCTGGTCGGATCACTCGCTCTATTCCGAAGCGCATGTCACGTTTGAAGATGACGCGGGCGCCTATGACCAGAAAGATGCCGCGGGCTTCATCCAGCTCAACGCGCTGCGCCTGAAACTGCTGGCCGCGCGCAATCGGCGGTTGAAGGGCTAAGTCCTTCATCTTGCCCAAATACTCCCGCCAGAGGCGCATGCCCGCCCCTGGCACCCCGCCAGAGGAAAGGCCGCGCCATGACCAAACCTGTTGTTCTGTGCATCCTTGATGGCTGGGGGCTGAACCCCGACCCCACGGGCAACGCGGTCGCGCAAGCTGCTACGCCCAATTTCGACCGGATCATGGCCGAATGCCCCAATGCTACGCTTGTCACGCACGGCCCCGATGTGGGCTTGCCGCGCGGGCAGATGGGCAATTCCGAAGTGGGCCACACCAATATCGGCGCGGGCCGGGTAGTGGCGATGGATCTGGGCCAGATCGACCTTGCCATCGAAGACGGCAGCTTCGCCACCAACCCCGCCTTGTGCGACTTCATCACCAAGCTGAAAACCACTGGGGGCACGGCGCATGTGTTCGGCGTCGTGTCTGACGGCGGAGTGCACGGGCATATCACCCATATGAAAGCGGCGGTCGCGGCACTGGCCGAGGCGGGCGTGCCGGTGGCCATACACGCCATCAC
>CAYNWX010000088.1:0-5755 GCA_964401005.1 uncultured Natronohydrobacter sp. | reverse complement strand
AGCCCGTGCGGAATGCGGGGCAGGTAGTCGGTGAATTCGGGCAAGGGAGCGGTGCTGCCGAAGAACACGATCTCTCCCGCGCCCGAAAGCGCCATCAGCGCCACGCCGGATACCGTCATCACCAACAGCAGAACGTAAAGCGCCGCATGGCCTGCCTTGGCGGCAAGTGCCTCAAGGCCGCTGCCCAAAGGATCGGGATGGCGGTCTGCGATCACCCACCAAAGAATGCGCGCAAGGGTCAGCACCAGCACAGCCAGCCCCATGGGCACATGCCATTGCAAGATGGCGATCTGGCGGGCGGCCTCAATAGGGCCGTCCATCATCTGCCCTGTCACCAACAGGGCGATAATGGCTAAGGCGGTCAGCCAGTGAAATGCCATGGCGACGTTGCCATAGCGGGTCGGGGTGCTTTTCAGCGACATGGGAATTCCTTCGGTCTGCCGGGTTCGCGCGTGTTCCCTGCCAACGTGACAGGGCCTGGGTTCCGTCGCGGTTTTAACTTGCGCGCAGCAACGTGTCGCAGCGGTCTTCACTACGGCAGGCCCGCGTAAGCTCGGGCGAGAGCTTGTCCATCGCGTCGAACTGCGTCAGGAACACCTCGCCCGTCAGGTCATGCAGGAAATGCCCGCGCGCAAGTTGGTCCATCACCGGCCCTTTGACTTCGGACAGATGGAACGTGACGCCGCCATCTTTCAGGCGCGTGTTGATCGCTTCCAAGCTTTCCAGCGCCGAGGCGTCGATGTAATTGACCGCCGTGCATTGCAGCACCACATGGCGCAGGCCGGGCTGCTCGGACAGGGCTTGCACGATCCGATCCTCCAAAGCGCGGGCATTTGGGAAATAGAGCGACTCGTCCACGCGGATGGCAAACACGGCTGGGTCTGTCACGACCTTGTGGCGGGCGACATTGCGGAAATGCTCTGTCCCGGCCACTTGCCCCACCACGGCCATGTGCGGGCGCGAGGTGCGGAACAGGAACAATCCCAGCGACAGGCCCACACCCGCCAGTAACCCTTGCTCTACGCCCATCGTTAAGGTGACCAGCATGGTTGCGGCCATCGCAGCCCCATCGGCGCGCGAATAGGCCCAAGTGCGGGGCAGGGCGCGGAAATCCAGCAGCGTCAGCACTGCGACGATGATGATGGCCGCCAAAGTGGCGCTTGGCAGATAATACATCAGCGGCGTCAGCACCATGATGGCGGCACCGATGGACAGTGCCGTCATCGCCCCCGCCGCCGGGGTCGAGACACCGGCATCATAATTCACGATGGTACGCGATAGCCCGCCCGTGACCGGCATGGCGTTCGAGATACCCGCGCCCAGATTGGCCAGCCCCAAGGCGATCAATTCGTTATCTGGGTTAACCGATTGGCGCTTCTTGGCGGCCAAGGTCTGCGCGATGGAAATGCTTTCCACATAGCCGACGATGGCGATCATGATGGCAGGCACCAGCAGAAGCTGGATCAAGCCCACATTCACGGGCGGCAGGCCGAATTCTGGCAGACCGCGCGGAATATCGCCCAAGATTGCCACGCCCCAGCCATTCAGACCCAAGATCCATGTGAGAAGGGTCGAGATGACGACCGCAACCAAAAGCGCGGTCTTAGCGAGCAACTTGGCCATGTCGGGCGCAATGCCGTAGCGTTGCAGCAACGGTGCTGCCCCCTTGCGCGACCAGAACAGGAAGGCAAGCAATAGCGCTGACAGCACTATAGTCGGAGCGTTTACCTTGCCAAGGTTCTCTGCGATCGAGGGGATCACTTCCGGTAGCGTCTTGCCCTTGATCGGCGCGCCAAGGATATGACGCAACTGGCTGGCGGCAATCAGAATACCCGCCGCTGTGATGAAGCCTGAAATCACCGGATGTGACAAGAAGTTCGCAACAAAGCCCAGCCGGAAAATGCCCATCAGCAGCATCAACGCGCCCGAAAGGAGCGCAAGCCACAGGGCAGCATAGTGAAATTCCGCGCTGCCCGCCGTTGCCACGGCGCCCGCAGAGGCAGCGGTCATCAACGCCACAACCGCCACCGGGCCAACTGCCAAGGGGCGCGAGGTGCCGAAGATTGCATAGAGGAGCAAAGGCAGGATCGCGCCGTAAAGCCCAGCCTGCGGGGGCAGGCCCGCAAGCATTGCATAGGCCATACCTTGCGGGATCAGCATGATCGTGACAACGGCGGCCGCAATCGCGTCATTCGTCAGGTCGTCGCGTGAATAGCCGGGCAACCATGTCAGGATTGGAAGGTAACGCTTTAGCATAGGGGCAAACCTGTATCTTGGGCCGAGCATGCCAGCGCGGCTAGGGGTTGGCCCGTATATAACCGCCCAAAATCATATTGCAAGTTTTGAATATTAATTAATCGGCCGAAAGCCGGGACCAGCTATGGCCGATGGGTGCGGGCGTAGCACCCAGCGCGATGCCCTCTTTCACAAGGCTGTCCAGAACCTGCGGTGTCACACCATATGGGCTGGGATTGGCTTGCACATCATGCGTGAATAAAACGACCCAACCCCCTGAGATAGAGGCACTTTGCATAAGCCTTCGTGCCGCTGCCAGATAATCAGGTCGATGGCTGCCCAGATCGCAGGCAAAAAGCTGCATCCGGTCGGCAAAAATCCGGTTTATACCCGCCCGAACCCCGCGCGCAGAGGCGACATGCCCAAGCAGCGCCCGCTTCAGGGTTAAGGTCGTCTCTCCATAAGGATAGGCGAAATGAGGGCTGGGGTTCGCTCCAAGAATGTCCTGCAAATAGCTGATATTGTGCTGAATATCGGCAATGGCATCCGCCACAGATAGCCCCGTCAGATCGGCATGGTCATGGGTATGCAGGGCAATTTCGTGGCCTTCGGCGGCAAGGGCGCGGACGCGCTGCGCGGTCGTGATCGGACCAGAAACACCGTCTTGCCCCAGCAAACCCGTGGCAATGTAGAAGGTGGCGCGCAATCCGTGTGCGTCGAGCACCTCGACCCCGCGTGTGCAGGCGCTGTCTGGGCAGTCATCAAAAGCGATGGACAGGTGAAACCCCGCCTCCATCCGGCGCAGGGGTGCCACACGCACCATGCCGGTCACCCGCCGTGCAACACGGCGTGACAGGCTGCGGCGATGGGTTTCTGCATCATCTGTCATGATAGGCTTTGGCGTAGAGCGAAGCGCGATAGAATTTCAGAGCATAGAGCCGCAGCGTGACCGGAAGTGGACCGAAAAGTGTTATTGCTTTGAACAGATCCGACAATGCATGCTTGAAGGGCATGTAGGACAGCAGGTTGGCCACCCGCGCAATTGGCATACGCGCCACTTCGGTTGGGTAAAGCCGTTTGATCCGGCTGAAATTCCCGACAGATTCCGTGTATTTCGCCACCAGCGCCGCGTCGGCATCCAGCCCGACATGACGCGCTGGATTGTCTATATGGTGCACAGGGTTATCACGCATAATACGCCAACCCCATTCCACGTCTTCCCAGCCCCAAGCTTGAAATTCCGGGTCGAACAAATGCTGTTCCACCACCATGCGGTGCACAAAGACCGAAGAACTATAGACATATCGCCCCGGATCAAGCGCGCGCTCGGATGCGGGTTTACATTCAGATTTCAACGATTGCGCGGCATGCAGGCGGGTTGCAGGGCGAATATCGGCCCGGTCCACCCTAAAGCCGCCGACAATACAGCAGGGGGCAGTGAAGTGCGCGGCGGCATCGCGATATGTGACGACGAACTCGGGAGTGTCGAGCGCCATATCGGCATCCAACAACAGCACCCAATCGGCCAGCAGGTTTTGCAACATGACATTGCGTGCATTGGCGCGCCCGGTATTTTGCGCAAGGCTGTGCATCACCGCTGGGCCGGGAAACGCGGCCAATGCGGCCTGAACCCGTGCAGTCAGGCCCGGATCGGCGGTTCCGTCATCGCAGAGCGACAGCCTGAAAGATTCAGCATCGGTTTGGTGCGCAAGTTCCCGGATCAGAGCGGTCGGGTCATCTTTGAAAAACGGGATGCAAATATCGACGCTCGCAGGCAAACCGGCGCGCCAAACCTGTTTGGACACATGCACAGCGGTCACGAAACCCTCAATCCTTCAGATGCAAAAAGGTTAACAAATCAGGGGGTGGCTGGCGACTGATCAAATTAACCCATAATCAGTATTATGTTAAATACAATGATGCGACCCTCCGTTACTTGCGGTAGCGCGGCCAAGCCGCTATCAGGCGCGCAATCTCGTTACGTGAAAAGGCCGTTCCCCATGATCCCGCGCTATTCCCGCCCCGATATGGTCGCCATCTGGTCGCCGGAAACCAAGTTTCGCATCTGGTACGAGATTGAAGCCCATGCCTGCGACGCGCAAGCAAAACTGGGCGTGATCCCGGCAGAAAGTGCCGCTGCGGTTTGGAAAGCCAAGGACGTCGACTTCGATGTCGCCCGCATCGACGAGATCGAGGCCGTCACCAAGCATGACGTCATCGCCTTCCTGACCCATCTGGCCGAGATCATCGGCAATGACGAAGCGCGTTTCGTGCATCAGGGCATGACCTCTTCCGATGTGCTGGACACCACGTTCAACGTCCAGCTTGTGCGAGCGGCCGATCTGTTGCTGGCCGATATGGACGCGCTGCTGGATGCACTCAAGCGCCGCGCGCTGGAGCATAAGTTCACCATCCGCATGGGCCGCAGTCATGGCATTCATGCCGAACCGACGACCATGGGCCTGACGTTGGCGCGCTTCTACGCTGAAATGAAGCGCAACCGCGACCGCTTGGAAGCCGCCCGCGCCGAAGTGGCCACGGGTGCGATCTCTGGTGCGGTCGGCACGTTTGCCAATATCGATCCGGCGGTCGAGGCACATGTCTGCGAACAAATGGGCTTGCAACCGGAACCCATCAGCACGCAGGTCATCCCCCGCGACCGTCACGCCATGTTCTTTGCCACGCTGGGCGTGATTGCCAGCAGCATCGAGAATGTGGCGATTGAAATCCGCCACATGCAGCGCACCGAAGTGCTAGAAGCAGAAGAGTTTTTCAGCAAGGGCCAAAAGGGTTCGTCGGCCATGCCGCACAAGCGCAACCCGGTGCTGACCGAGAACCTGACGGGTCTGGCGCGGTTGGTGCGCATGGCAGTCGTTCCGGCCATGGAAAACGTGGCGCTTTGGCATGAGCGCGACATCTCGCACAGCTCGGTCGAGCGCATGATCGGCCCAGATGCAACCGTAACGCTCGATTTCGCCCTAGCCCGCCTTACGGGTGTCATCGACAAGTTGGTGGTCTATCCCGACAATATGATCACCAATATGAACAAATTCCGTGGCCTGATCCATAGCCAGCGTGTGCTTCTGGCCCTGACCCAAGCCGGTGTCAGCCGCGAAGCCGCTTATACGCTGGTGCAGCGCAATGCCATGAAGGTCTGGGAACAGGGTGCCGATTTTCTGGACGAATTGATGGCCGATGCCGAAGTTCGCGCGGCGCTGAGCGAAGAGGCAATCCGGTCAAAATTCGATCTGGATTACCACACCAAACATGTTGATACGATTTTCGCGCGCGTCTTTGCCGCGTAATTTCAAAACATGTATTGAAAACGCAAGATTCGTGCTAGTCTCTCTCATACCCAAGACGAAAGGTGACGCATGAAACTGAAAATGACTCTCGCAGTACTCGTTCTCGGCTTTCTTCCGGGGATGGCAGCCGCCAGTTGCGGTTGGAACAAGGAAGTAACCGCAAATGCCTGCGCCGAAGGCCAGGTTTATGACAGCGAAAGCGGAAGCTGCATCAC
>CAYNWX010000087.1:0-14945 GCA_964401005.1 uncultured Natronohydrobacter sp. | reverse complement strand
TCACCGCAAGCGCGTGCGTTTCTTCTCGACGGGGGAATTGGTCAATGCCCTGGAACAAGAAAAGGCCCATGGCAAAGCCGGGAAGATCGCCGAGGCGCTGGTGAAAACCGACTTTGTGGTCCTCGATGAGCTGGGATACTTGCCATTCAGCGCCTCTGGCGGGGCCTTGCTCTTCCATCTTCTGAGCAAACTCTACGAGCGCACCAGCGTCATCATAACCACCAACCTGAGCTTCGCCGAGTGGGCTACGATCTTTGGTGACGCCAAAATGACCACCGCGCTGCTCGATCGCCTCACCCACCGCTGCCACATTCTGGAGACCGGCAATGACAGCTACCGCTTCAAGGCCAGCTCAGAAACAGCGAAAAAGAAACGGAAGGAAACACCAGCATTGACGCCATCATGATACGCAGAACATAACCACTGGGTGGGTCAGTTCTCGGTGACAATGCCGGGTCAAATCTCAGTGGCAATCAACAACTTGAGTTGTTTTCCGTCGCAACGGGGCCAAATGTCACTGCTACCGCCTGTCTCTGTCAGCGCAGCCATCTCTGCGCCGCCGCGCGATCCTTCAGCCATGGGCATGGCTTCGGCCCTACGAGCTGCGCCAGCAGTCAGCGCAACCCTGACACAAACCGCCGTGCGACAGGCCAAGGCCGGCAACCGTGCCGATCTGCTGGTCACGCGCGACATCGCGCCGGTTGCAGACAAACGCAACAGGCTGGTCGGACCACCGCCCGCCTTTGAGGTGAACGTGCTGCAACATCTGCGCGAAACGCATGATGATCCGCTGGACCAGCGAGATACCTCCGCTCTGCCAGATGGTGGTGCATACAAGGATGTTGGCCGTATGGAAGCAAAGAAAGATCAGCCACCCAACTTGGATAAGCTTGCCTGACCAGTCCGCACCACTTTCACGCTACGCCGCAGCGGCGAAAGCCGATAACTTGCTCGTATTCGTCTATCACCTCGAATCCGGCAGTATCAAATTGTTGGCGAATATGCGCTAGATCTGCTGCGCCATGGGGATAAACATCTGGATGCGTTTCCAGAACGATCAACGAGAAGCGCGCCAGATGAGCGGCATCCGTTGCGCAGAGCGCCAACTCGGCCCCCTCTATGTCGCAGATCAGCGCGGCGTCGCCGTCCGGCGGCAGATGCGGCATAAGCGCGGCAAGGGTGGTGGTCGGCACGTCGCGGCCATCTTCGCCGTCTTGTGCAATGTGGCCGACATGGGCGTTATGCCCAGCGGCAAACCGCACCGTTTTGGCACCTGAATAATCCACGGCAGCGTTAACCAAGGTCATCGCACCGGGCCGCGCCTCGCGCGCGGCATTCGCGCCGCAGACCTGTGCCAGATCGGGGTCGGCCTCGACCACGAAATGCTGGGCCTCTGGACCGATGACATGCCGAATAAGTGCGGAAATGACACCTACGCAGCCACCCAGTTCCACCACATGCGTGCCGGGCTTCAGGAAGCTCTGGATCATCCGCGCTTCGCCCACCTCGTAGGGGCGCTTGCGCACCAGATTGTAGCGCATGGACAGGTCGGAATGCTTGGGCACATGCACTTCCACACCGTAGGGGTAAAACACCTCTGTCGAGATGCCGAAACGTTCCAACACCCAGAGAAGCGCCAGCCGGCGCGGCCGTTTCATGAACTTCATAACCGATCTCCTGGATTTGGGCGGCCAAGCTGAGCATGCACGATCCCATTCAGATAGCCCCAGCTTTCTGCACGATGAGACGGTGAAAACAAGACCCGTGGCGAAAGCGCGCGCGGAATGGCGCGAACAAGCGTTTTCGCGAAAGCAAAGCGGCGCCCATGCTTGCGCGAGGCATAAATCCGCGAATAACCGAAATGCCATGCTTTCAACCAGTCGACGCGCAGATTGGGATGCGAAGCATTGCCGCCCGTGTGCTGCACTAAGGCATCCCGAATAAACATAAGCTTGCCCCGCTTGCGCAGGCGCAATGACAGGTCATCATCCTCGAAGAACAGGAAGATGTTGGGATCGAAGCCACCCACGGCTTCAAAATCTGCCCGGCGTACGAAGAGCGCGGCACCCGACAGAACGGGGAGGGCGCAATCAGCAGGCGGTTGGCCCCTTGGCATCCAGTCAGACCGAGGCAACAAGTGGCAGGTGCGTTTGAAGGCAGGTGCGCCGTTATCATCGGTAAAGCGCGGGTTGAAGCCCACGGCATCCGGGTAGCGGTCGGCGGCGGCAACAAGCTGCGGCAGCGTGTCGGGCATAAGCCGCGCGTCGGGGTTTAGGAACAGCAGGAATTCGGTGTTGGCAAGCGCCGCGCCCGCATTACAGGCCCGCCCAAAGCCGATGTTTTCAGGCTGTTCCAGCAGAGTCACATCCGGGCCAACCAGCCCCCGCAGCATGGCCACATCGCCAGAGGCGTTGTCGACGATGGTGGCCGGGGCCCCTTTGCGAAGGGACCCCAGCATGCCGGGAAGCACATTGGCGCTGTTGTAGGCAACCGTGACGATTGTCACCTTGTTCACAGCAGACCCCGATATGCTTCCCACACTTTCGCTTAACTGTCGGCAGATTCTTCTTTTGCAGCAACGATCTCTTCGCCGGTTTCCTGATCGACCATTTTCATGGCCAAACGGACCTTGCCGCGATCGTCGAAGCCCAGAAGCTTGACCTTCACTTCCTGACCTTCCTTTAGCACGTCCGACGGATGGTTCAGGCGGCGGCTCTCGATTTGAGAGACATGCACCAGACCATCGCGCTTGCCGAAGAAGTTCACGAAAGCGCCGAAATCGACCAGCTTCACCACTTTGCCGGTATAGATCTTGCCAATTTCAGGCTCTGCCACGATCGAATAGATCATGTCATAGGCTTTCTTTATGGCCTCGGCGTCATTTGAAGCGATCTTGATCACACCGTCATCATTGATGTCGACCTTCGCGCCAGAGACTTCGACAATCTCGCGGATGACCTTGCCACCGGTGCCGATGACTTCGCGGATTTTGTCCGTGGGCACCTGCATGGTTTCGATCTTGGGCGCGTATTGGCTGAAGCCCTGCGGCGCGGTCAGCGCTTTGGCCATTTCGCCCATGATGTGCATACGCGCATCTTTGGCTTGGGCCAGTGCCTGCTCCATGATTTCAAACGTGATGCCCGCAACTTTGATGTCCATCTGCAAGCTGGTGATGCCCGCTTCGGTGCCTGCGACTTTGAAATCCATGTCGCCAAGGTGGTCTTCGTCGCCCAGAATGTCGGTCAGAACGGCGAAGCGCCCGTCGTCTTCCAAGATCAGGCCCATGGCCACACCGGCGACCGGTGCTTTCAGCGGCACGCCCGCATCCATCATCGACAGCGAGCCGCCACAGACGGTTGCCATAGAGGACGAGCCGTTGGATTCCGTGATCTCGGACACCAGACGGATGGTATAGGGGAAGTCGGTCGCAGCCGGCAAAACCGCCTGCAAGGCGCGCCATGCCAGCTTGCCATGCCCGATTTCACGACGTCCCGGAGGGCCGAAGCGCCCAACCTCGCCCACCGAGTAGGGGGGGAAGTTGTAATGCAGCAGGAAGTTCGATTTGCTGGTGCCAGTCAGCGCGTCGATGAATTGCTCGTCATCGCCGGTGCCCAGCGTGGTGACGCACAGCGACTGGGTTTCGCCACGGGTGAACAGGCTGGACCCATGCGTGCGCGGCAGAATGCTGGTTTCGGCGACGATGGCGCGCACCGTCTTGGTGTCGCGCCCGTCAACACGGGGCTGGCCATCGACCACGGCACCGCGCAGGATGGACGCTTCCAACTTTTTCAGCGCGGACCCAAGGTTGCCATCTGCCAGTTGCTCTTCTGTCAGCGCGCCTTTGATCGCGTCGCGCGCGGCACCGATGGCGGCCACACGCTCTTGCTTGTCGCGCAGGGCGAAAGCGGCGCGCATCTGGGTTTCACCTGCTGCTTTCACGGCGGCATAGAGGTCCGAGTAATCCGGCGGGGTAAAGTCGAACGGTTCTTTCGCGGCGTCTTCGGCCAGATCAATGATCAGGTCGATCACGGGCTGGATGCTGTCATGCGCGAATTTCACGGCACCCAGCATTTCAGCTTCGGACAGCTCATAGGCTTCCGATTCCACCATCATCACGGCGTCTTTGGTGCCTGCGACAACCAGATCAAGGCGCTGCTCGGGGTTCTCGCGCAGCTTTTCCATGTCTTGGCATTCGGGGTTCAGCACATATTCGCCATTGGCATAGCCCACGCGCGCAGCGGCAACCGGGCCCATGAACGGCGCGCCGGAAATGGTCAGCGCGGCAGAGGCGGCAATCAGCGCAACCACGTCGGGCTCATTGACCAAATCGTGGCTGAGCACGGTGCAGATGACCAGAACTTCGTTCTTGAAGCCCTCGACAAACAACGGGCGGATCGGACGGTCGATCAGGCGCGAGGTCAGGGTTTCCTTGTCGGACGGGCGTGCTTCGCGCTTCAGGAAGCCACCCGGCACTTTGCCGGCTGCGTAGTATTTTTCCTGATAATGCACGGTCAGCGGGAAGAAGTCTTGCCCGGGCTTGGCTTCTTTCGCAAAGGTCACGTTGGCCATGACGCTGGTTTCGCCCAGCGTGGCAATGACCGAACCGTCAGCCTGACGGGCAATCTTGCCGGTTTCCAGTGTCAGGGTTTCTTGGCCCCACTGGATGGATTTCTTGGTAATGTTGAACATACGTCATTCCTCGTCGGAGCGCTTCCGGGCCCTTCCCGGATCTCCTGATGTGTATGGCGGCCCCATTGCCGCCGACCCCTATCCTATCGCATCACGCCGGGGCCGAAGCGTCACGTCTCAGATGGCCTGTGCCATACAGGAAAAAAAGCATGTGCGAAAGTGGGGGTTTCAAGGCGTTGGCGTGGAATCAAGGACGCTGCCCGCCGATTGCGCTACGCTGCGACCTTACACCCAGCGTGCAAAAGGCGGCAGGCTCATCAGCACGGCATCCGGGTCGTGGCCGGTTTGCAGGCCAAACTTGGTGCCCCGGTCGTAGACAAGGTTGTATTCTGCATAAAGCCCGCGATGGATCAGCTGCGTTTCCTTGTCGGCGTCGGACCACTCCATGCCGCGCCGCCGCTCTACCTGCGCCAGAAACGCGGGCAGGAACGACCGGCCGACATCTTGGGTAAAGGCGAAATCGGCGTCCCAATCGCCGGTGCAGTAATCGTCATAAAAAATGCCGCCCACACCGCGCGCGCGCTTGCGGTGTGGAATGTAGAAATATTCATCCGCCCATTCCTTGAAGCGCGGATAGAGGCCCGCGCCGTGCGGGTCGCAATGCGCTTTCAGCGTTGCGTGAAAATCGGCCGTATCATTTGGGTATTCGATGCAGGGGTTCAGGTCGGTGCCGCCGCCGAACCACCATGCGCCCGGTGTCCAGAACATGCGGGTGTTCAGGTGCACGGCGGGAGCGTGAGGGTTTTGCATATGCGCGACCAGTGAGATTCCGCTGGCCCAAAAACGCGGGTCTTCATCCAGCCCCGGAATTTCCTTGCGCGCGGTCAGCGAGCGCTGTGCCTGATCGCCCAACTGGCCATAGACGGCAGAGACATTGACGCCGATCTTCTCGAAAACGCGGCCGCCGCGCATCACGCTCATCAAACCGCCCCCCGCGTCAGAGCCATCGGGCGCGTGGCGCTTGGTGTCGGACACGTCAAACCGACCCGGCGCGCGGTCGGACAGGGGGCCGGTGGTATGACTGTCCTCGACCGCCTCAAACGCCGCAACGATCTGGTCACGCAGCTCGCGGAACCACGCGGCGGCACGGTGTTTGCGGTCGTCGAAGTTTGGGTCGGTCATTGCGGCGCTCTCTCGTAACGTTTTGCAAGATGTGCCATGCGCAGGCAGCCATGACAAGCCAGCCTGACACTTAGACACGCGTGCGGATCGGCCCCATGATTTCTTCCACATTCGCGCCGCGCGCAATGGCGCTGGCCTCGACCTCTTGTTGCAAGGCTTCGTTGCGGGCCAGAAGGGTGCGGAACTTGGCCTCGTCCAGTGCGAAGAATGTGCAATGGGTGATGGCCGCGACCATGGCGCGGCGGGGCTGGCCCGTCAGCATACCCAGATGGCCGAAGAACTCGCCACGCCCCAAGCGCAGTTTTTGGCCGCGGCGCTCCATCTCGACCGCGCCGGAGGCTATGAAATAAACCGACCGCGGCACTTCGCCTTTGCGAATCAGGATGCGGCCGGGTTCGACGTAAATCGTCTTGAGCGCGCGGGCGAGGCTTTTGCGGCTCTCAGTGGGCATGCTGGCAAAGACCGGGAAAGCCCTAAGCACTTCCTCGCGTTGCAAGGCGAAATCCAGCTTTGGCCGCTTGTCCAGCGCATTGCGCGCATCGCTCAGGCCCTCGCGCAGGGTCGTGAACACTTCGCGGCTGATCAGGCCATCGGCATGCAAGATTTCGTATTCACGTTCTTCTAACCGCAACGACGTTCGGCGGATAAAACGGCGTTCGATTTCTTCGGCATAGCCCGGGTATTGCAGGCGCAGGCCTTCGATGGCGTTGTCGGTTTCCTCGCAGCGGCGGCGCAGCAATTCTTGCAACAAATCAGCCACGCGGCGACCATGGATGCGGCGAATTTTACCGGTGATGAAGCTGCGCAACTCGTCCAGCACAAGCTGTTGGTTCAATAGGCGCTCGAACCGGTCCGCGGTCATGGCTTCCAAGGGAACCGACCAGCGCAGGCGGTTGTTCAGCCAGACCGCGATGCGGTAACGTCCCCCAAAACCAAGCGCGCGGCGCGCGGTCGTACGATATTCGTCGCGCCCGCCAAGGCGCGTGCGCTCGATCAGGCTGTCCACGTCCGAAAGCATGGTTTCCACCAGCCGGGATGAAAAAAGCTGCTGGCGGAAGTTTTCCAAGATCAGATCGCGTTCGCGCCCGGCCAAAGCCACAAGCCCCAGCGTGATGCGGTCGCGGTCGGGGATGTCCACGCTTTCGGCTTCGGATACGGCGGTGTCCAGCCGTGCAGCGAAGCGCTTGGCTTCTGAGCGGATCACCTCTTGCGGCAAGCGGTAATCGCGCGAGATTTCGGCAATCTCTTCGCGCACATTTTGCAGTGCCACGGCAATCACCTGCCGCGACAGGGCTTCGTCCAGTGCAGGCAGGCGGTCCAAGCCCAGTTTATTGATGACCCAACGCAGCGTCGTGCCCTGCACCAGCAGCGTGAACAGGGTAAAGCCCGTGGCCAGAATGCCCACCTCTCGTTTGATGGCGGGGGGCACCAGCGCGCTTTCAGTGACCGCCAGCGCCAGCGCCAACGTGACTGCACCGCGCAAGCCGCCCCACAAGATTGCAGAGCGGTAGCTGACATCCACCTGCGGCGACAGTTTAAGCCGCCCCAGAAGCGGCAGCACCCCGAACAGCATGATCGCACGCGCCACGCTGGCCGCGACCACGATGACGCCGATCAGAAACACATCGCTTGCCCGCAGATCCCCCATCAGGCGGGGGATCAGAAGCGCGGCCAAGATGAAGATGAACGCGCCCGCCCAATAGGCCAGCAAATCCCAAACCTCGCGCAGGTAGCCCCAGCTGAGTGGCGTCAGGCGGCTTGGCCCTTGCAGGTTTAGCACAAGGCCAGCGACAACAACCGCGATCACGCCCGATGCGCCTAGATATTGCTCTGCGGCGATATAGGCCAGATAGGGAAGCGCGACGCTGACAGAGACTTGCGCGCGCGGAAAAGTTGGCAGCACCGCCATAAGCGCAATGCCGAGGCGGGCGAAAATCCAGCCCAGCGCCACGCCGCCGCCGATCAGCCACGGAAAGGTGAGCGCCGCTTCCTGCAAGGTGGGGTTCGGCACACCCAGCATGACGAATGTCAGGAAGAACCCAAAAAGCGCGATGGCGGCAGCGTCATTGAGCAGGCTTTCGCCCTCGACAATGCGGGTCAGGCGTTGCGGGGCCGCGATGTTGCGGAAGATGCTGACCACGGCAGACGGGTCTGTAGTGGACACAACCGCCCCGATCAGCAGGCAGGCCGCTAGCGGCAGGGTTGTAAAGGGCGTCAGCGCGTAGCCAATAACCACGGTCGAGACCAGAACGGCCCCCACCGCCATGACTACGATCGGCACCCAATCGTCCAACATCCGGCGCGCATTGACCATAAGCGCCACCTGAAACAGCAGCGTGGGCAGCAAAACGTACAGGAAGATGTTAGACCGGATGGGCAGATCCAGCAGGCGCCGCACCATGGGGCTGAGCGTTTCACCCATGCCAGAGGTGGCCAAGGTCAGCGCCGTGGCCCCGATGAGCGCGCCCACGATGGCCAGAATCACCGTAAATGGCAGGCGCAACCGTTCCGACAACGGTTCCGACACGCCGATCACGATGAACAGCAGCGCGACCGCGCCGACAAGGGCAATAATATCCATGAAAATCAGACTAGCGCGAAGCGCGTGCGCTTGGAAAGCGGCGTGCTGTTATTCGGCAGCGAGGGCCACCATTTTTGGCGCCCCGCGCCCGATTTCGGCCATCGCGGTCACGGTATTATCCATCAGCGCTTGGAATTGGGCGAAATCGGCCTTGGGGGTGACGCGCGCTTCATCCAGATACAGGCCACGGTCAATTTCCACCTGCACCACATGTTGCCCGACCGAAGGCAAGCCGTAGCGCTGGGCAATATAGGCGCCGGCAAAGGGCGCGTTGCGCGCAACCCGCAACCCTGCACTGGTGAAAATTGCGGCGATGGCATCGACAATGTCAGAATGGCACGACGCGCCGAAACGGTCGCCCAGCACCACATCTGGGCGCAGAGTGTTGCGCGTGGCAATCGCATCGCGCGGCATGGAATGCATGTCTATCAAGATGGCGCGGCCAAATTCTTCGGCATTATCCGCCAGCAGGCTGGCAAGCTTGTCGTGATAGGGCTGCCAATACTTGCGCAACCGGTCTTGCGCCTGCGCGCGGGTTATCTTGCCGGAATAGATGGCGCGCCCACCGGCCACAACACGTGGGATAACCCCAAGCCCCGAACTGATCCGCGCATTCATGGCCCGCACCGCGATGCCAGAGATCAGCGCCGGGTCAAGCTCGCTGGCCGAGCGGTTGTAATCGACATAGGCGCGGGGCACGCCGCCCAGCAATACGTTGGCCCCGGCCATGGGTGCTGCGCGCAAAAGCAGGTCGACATATGCATCTTCCGACGAACGTAAAGACAGTTCATCTAGCTGAGAGGCTTGCAGAAAATCGGCCGGATAGGACCGTGCGCTGTGGGGCGATGCGAAGAGAACCGCCGTTGTTGCAGGGGCCGCCGCTATGAACTGATATGCCAGCATGTCCGATTTCCTTGTCATATCGGGTTATAGCGCGAATTTCGGCTTCCGAAAGCCCTTGATCCTGCCAACGACTCTATTTATAGACCCGTTCACAGACGCGGTCATGGCCCGCGTCCCTTTTGTTTGGGGCGCATGTCAGACCAGTCGGGCGCGTAGCTCAGTGGTAGAGCACTACGTTGACATCGTAGGGGTCACAAGTTCGAACCTTGTCGTGCCCACCATTTCATCCCTGCATATGCAGGACAGTATCAGAGGCAGGCGCTTGCGCGCCGCGAGAAGGAGAAGGCCTATGAAGGTCAAGAATTCGCTCCGGTCGCTCAAGCAGCGCCACCGTGATTGTCAGATCGTGCGCCGCAAAGGCCGCGTCTATGTCATCAACAAGACTCAGAAGAAATTCAAGGCACGTCAGGGCTGATTTTGCGCCTGTTTGTCGGGATTTGACGCCGCCCTGTCGTTTGGGGCGGCGTTCTTCTTTGGGTGCATTGTAATTTCCGGGCATGAGTGACCCCACGCCCAGCTCCGCGCCCATATCGCCTGTCGAGATGCGCCTGTCCGACCGTCCGGAATGGGTTTACTTGCTACGCGATTTCTACGAACTTTATCGCGACCTACCTGCCGGCGGCAGCGTCAAGATCCGGTCGCATCAGCGCGCGGTGCGCGAACGCGTGGCGCGGGTGATAAAGGCCAATGCACGGATTGCCGATCTGGCACCGTTGGAAAAGCCCGTGACGAAGCATTTTCGACGCGCCCTGGACCAGGGGCGCGAAGCGCGGCATTCCGCCTTCATTCGCACGATTGATGCCATCCATGATCGGCTGCAATGGCAATACGGGTATGAAAAGGTGCCGCGTGGGCTGGAACAGAAATATGCCTATGCCGAATTGGTTGGCCCGACCGGCCCGGTTATCACCAACGAGGTGATCTTGGGGTTGGTTCTGTTCGCGCCAAGCTGCACTTACCCCGCCCATGCGCATGACGGGATTACCGAAAGCTACCTGTGCCTGTCGGGGGCCGTGTCGGAAAACGATCAAGGCGTCTATGCGCCGGGGTCGCTGATTTTTAACCAGCCGGGGCAGTTGCACCGGATCACGGTAGCCGATAATGAGCCGTCGTTGCTGGCCTATGCTTGGCTGGGCGCGACTGACAAGCTGGCCAATCAAAAGATGGTGTTCAGCCGAGCGCCGAAAGCACGGCGCTAAGCACCTTCGACAAAGCGGATCAGACGGGGCAGGCAGATGCGTTTCAGGTCGTAATTCTCGACGATCGTTTTGCGTGCGGCCACCCGGCGTGCGGCAAAGCGTTCGGGATGGGCGAGGGCTGCGATCAGTGCTTCGGACCACGCATCGACGTCAAAGAAATCGACCAATTGGCCATTCACTCCATCGACGACTACTTCTTCTACAGGGGCGGTGCGCGACGCAATGACATGCGCCCCCATGGCCATCGATTCGAGAAGCGACCATGACAAGACAAAGGGGATGGTCAGATAGGCATGGGCGCGGGTAATTTGCATCAACCTGACGTAATCGGCATATGGGATACGCCCTAGGAAATGCACGCGCTCTAGCCCCGGCGCGCCGGCAATTTCAGACAGGAAGCGTTCTTTCCATGTCCCTTGCGCAGGGGGGGTGCCATAGCTCACACTATCGCCGCCTATGATAACCACGTGTGCGTTGGGCCGGGCCGCCAAAATTTGTGGAAGAGACCGCATAAAGATATGTGACCCGCGATAGGGTTCGATATTGCGTGAAATATAGGTCAACACTTCGTCGCCTGCGCGTAAGGTGCTGCCATTTGGCAAGGTGAAGTGTGCCTGCGGGTTCGGCTGTAAAGCGTCTGTATCGACCCCGTCATGGGTGATGGTAATCTTGCTGCGAAATTCAGGAGGAAAGGTATCGGCTTGCCATTCGGTTGGTGACAACGCCGCATCGGCCTGAACCATGGCAAGTGCCAGATGCGCTTGGCGGGCGATGACAGGAAAGCCCGCGAAGGTGTCAGTGTTGGTGAATTCTGGGTCAAAACCCACATCCAGATCTTTGGTCGCGTAATAGAATTCTGCGTAGACAATCAAACGGGCGTCTGGAAACACCTCTTTCAGAAACAGCGTTTCGCCCCAGCCCGTATGGCCAAAAATAACATCGGGAACAAAGCCAAGCTTGTCGCGCAGTTGCGTTGCGGCCCGGCCAATTCGGTGCGCCCGATCCGTTATTCCCATATATGTTGTCGCAAGCCGCGCATATCCGGGTTTGGGGGGCGCATCTGGCATCGTGTAGCGATAGGTCTGGATCGATGTCTGTTGCTTGTTGCTCTCTGCGGTGAGTGCAACAACCTCGTGTCCGCGATCTTTAAGCGCAGGCGCAAGGTGTTTGAATTGCGCCGGAAAATTCTGGTGCGCAAACAAGATCTTCATGCATCTTCCTTTACTCCGCGCCGATCGCTGTCATATCGAACGCGGCGGCAAGCAATGTGCGGGTGTAAGGGTCTTGAGGCGTATCGAATACCTTGTCAACCGTGCCGCTTTCGACCACATCGCCTTGTTTCATGACAACAATCTTGTGTGACAGCGCGCGCACCACACGCAAGTCATGGCTAATGAACAAATAGGCCAACCCGTGGCGCCGCTGCAAGTCGCGCAGCAATTCCACGATCTGCACCTGCACGGTCATGTCCAGCGCAGAGGTCGGTTCGTCCAGAACCAGTAGCTTGGGTCGCAGGATCATGGCGCGTGCAATCGCAATGCGTTGGCGCTGTCCGCCGGAAAATTCGTGCGGGTAGCGTTCCATCGTGGCGGGGTCAAGACCCACTTCGGTCATGATTTCTGCCACCAGCTCGCGCTCTGCGCGCCCGGTCGGTATGCCATGCACGCCCAAGCCTTCGGCAATGATCTGTGCGACCGTCATACGCGGCGACAAGCTGCCGAACGGGTCTTGGAACACAATTTGCACATCACGCCGCAGCGCCCGTAGCTCGGTCGATTTGCGGCCTTGAATGTCTGTGCCGTTGAACCAGATCGGCCCCTCGCTGGAAATAAGCCGTAGAATGGCCAGCGCGAGTGTGGTTTTGCCCGACCCGGATTCGCCCACCACGCCCAGCGTTTCGCCCGCGCGCAAGCTAAGGCTCGCCCCGTTCACGGCCTTCACATGCCCCACGGTACGGCGCAGGAACCCGCGCTGAATGGGAAACCAGATGCGCAGGCCATCGGTGCGCAGCACTTCCGTCGCGCCCTCTGGCACCGGCGCGGGGCGGCCATGCTGTTCTGCTGCCAGCAATTTGCGGGTGTAGGGGTGCGCAGGGTTGGCAAAAATCTCGGAAGTTTTGCCCTGCTCGACAATCTCTCCGCCCTGCATGACGCAGACGCGGTCGGCAAAACGGCGCACGATGTTAAGGTCGTGGGTAATGAACAACAGGCTCATCCCCTCGGCGCGTTTCAGGTCGACCAGCAATTCCAGAATTTGCGCCTGTATGGTCACGTCCAACGCCGTGGTCGGTTCATCCGCGACCAACAATTCGGGACCATTGGCCAGCGCCATCGCGATCATCACACGCTGGCGCTGCCCGCCCGAGAGTTGGTGCGGATAGGCTGACAGGCGGCTTTCGGCGTCGCGAATGCCGACCTTGTTCAGCAGGTCCAGCACGCGGGCGCGGGCAGCTGACCCTGACAACCCCTGATGCAGCGACAGGCTCTCTGCGATCTGCTTTTCAATCGTGTGCAACGGGTTGAGCGAGGTCATCGGCTCTTGGAAGATGAAGCTGATGTCATTGCCGCGCACCTGCCGCAGCTTGGCGTTGCTCGCGCCAATCAATTCCTCTCCCTTGAAGGTGACGGACCCGGCCACCTGAGCCGCATCGGGCAGCAGCCCCACGCAAGACAGCGCGCTGACTGACTTACCCGATCCCGATTCGCCCACCAGCGCCACGGTTTCGCCCTGCTCCACGTGGAACGATACGCCGCGCACGGCGCGCACGGGATGGCCGTCTTGCATAAAGGTCACGTTCAGGTCTTTGACGCTCAGCAAACTCATTTGAACGTCTTTCTGGGGTCGAACGCGTCGCGCACCCCTTCAAAGATGAAGACCAGAAGCGACAGCATGATGGCGAAGGTGAAGAAGGCTGAAAAGCCCAGCCACGGCGCTTGCAGGTTGTTTTTGGCCTGAAGCGTCAACTCTCCAAGCGAGGGCGCCGAAGAGGGCAGGCCGAAGCCCAAGAAATCGAGCGCCGCAAGCGACCCGATCACGCCGGTGATGATGAAGGGCAAAAAGGTCAGCGTGGCGACCATGGCATTGGGCAGCACATGGCGGAACATGATCTTGGCATTTGACACGCCCAAGGCTTTCGCGGCGCGGACATATTCATAATTTCGCGCGCGTAGGAATTCGGCGCGCACCACGCCCACAAGCCCGGTCCAGCCGAACAGCGTCATAAGGAAGACCAGCAACCAAAAGTTCATCGCCACCATGCTAGAGATGATGATGATGATGTAGATGGACGGGACAGAGTTCCACAGCTCGATCACGCGCTGGAACAACAGGTCCAGAACACCACCGAAATAGCCCTGTACCGCGCCCGCCGCGACCCCGATGATAGATGTCAGCACCGTGACCACGATGGCAAAGCTGATCGACAGCCGGAACCCGTAGATTATGCGCGCCAGCACGTCGCGCGCGGTGTCATCCGTGCCAAGCAGATGGTTGCCATCGGGGGGCGAGGGCGCGGCGCGGCCAATGTCGTTGACGGTGTTGTAGCTATAGGGAATGGGCGGCCAAATCATCCAGCCTTGGGTGATTTCTTCGCCCTCGACCAGCCCTGTGGCGGCTTGGGCGGTGCCCTCGA
Organism: uncultured Natronohydrobacter sp.; assembly: GCA_964401005.1. GTDB lineage: Bacteria > Pseudomonadota > Alphaproteobacteria > Rhodobacterales > Rhodobacteraceae > Roseinatronobacter. The sequence continues at coordinate 820 of CAYNWX010000087.1, read as the reverse complement.
CAGGGTCGTCAAAGCACAATTCGGCTCCGCCCGCGCGGATCAGGCATTGCACCACCGGGTCTGTATATTGCGCTTCCGTGCGGAAATCTCCGCCGAAGGTGGTTTCAGAGTAGAAGTTCCCGATGGGGAAGTAGTATTCGCCTTGGTAGTTGATGATGATGGGGCGGTCATTGGCGATGAATTCGGCAAACAGCGAAATGAAATAAAGCGTGCCTAGCACGATCAGCGACCAAAAGGCGCGACGATTCGCTTTGAAATTGCCCCAGCGCCGCTGGTTGAGCGGCGACAGGGTGAAGCGGCTTTGGGCCTCGGTTTGGGGCAGGTAATTGCGCTGATCCATTGCTCAGGTCTCTCGCGATTCAAAGTCGATACGCGGATCGATCCAGACATACATCAGGTCCGAGATTAGCCCCACCAGCAGGCCCAGCAAGCTGAACACAAAAAGCGTGCCGAACATGACCGGGTAGTCGCGCGCAACCACGGCCTCGAACCCCAAGCGGCCCAGCCCGTCGAGAGAGAAGATCGTTTCGATAATCAGCGATCCGCCGAAGAACACGCCGACAAAGACCGCCGGGAAGCCTGCGATCACGATCAGCATCGCATTGCGGAACACATGGCCATACAGCACGCGGTTTTCCATCAGCCCCTTGGCGCGCGCGGTCATCACGTATTGCTTGCGGATTTCATCGAGGAACGAGTTCTTCGTCAGTAGCGTGAGCGTGGCAAAAGCTGAAATGGTCGAGGCGATGACCGGCAGCGTGATATGCCACAGGTAATCGAGCACTTTGCCGATCGGCGACAATTGGTCCCACACCTCTTG
>CAYNWX010000086.1:0-6002 GCA_964401005.1 uncultured Natronohydrobacter sp. | reverse complement strand
TCGAACCGGGCGAATGCGCCCGGTTCGCCCGCGAAGGTCTGCATCGCCATCAGAAATCAGCCGGGGCCGACAATTCCGTCAGCGTCCATGGCAGGCCGTGGTGGTTCAGCAGGTCCATGAAGGCATCGGGGTCCAGTTGCTCGGTGTTGAACACGCCCGCGCCCGACCATGTGCCGTTCAGCATTAGCGCCGCACCAATGAAGGCAGGCACGCCGGTCGTGTAGCTGACGGCCTGAGAGCCAACTTCGCGGTAACATTCCTCATGGTCGCAGATGTTCTTGATGTAGAACGTCTTTTCGCCAGACCCGTCCTGCGCGGGGCCGGTGATGATGTCGCCGATATTGGTCTTGCCCTTGGTGCGTTCGCCCAGATCGCCCGGGTTGGGCAGAACGGCCTTCAGGAATTGCAGCGGGATGATCTTGTGGCCTTCATAGTCCACAGGCTCGATCGAGGTCATGCCCACGTTCTGCAACACAGTGACGTGGTTGATATAGGCATCACCAAAGGTCATCCAGAAGCGCGCGCGTTCGATTTCGGGGAAATGCGTCACAAGGCTTTCCAGCTCTTCGTGATACATCAGATACATGTTCTTGGGGCCAACCGCCTCGAAATAGAACTCGACCTTGGTGGACATGGCGGGGCTTATGACCCAGCCGCCATGTTCCCAATGGCGCACTTCGGCGGTCACTTCGCGGATGTTGATTTCGGGGTTGAAATTGGTTGCAAACGGATGGCCGTGATCGCCGCCATTGCAATCGAGAATGTCGATCAACCGAATGCCCGACAGGTGGTGCTTGCGCACATAGGCCGCGAAAATGCTGGTCACGCCTGGGTCAAAGCCGACACCCAGCGTGGCCATCAGGCCCGCTTGTTGGAACTGGTCATGCAGCTTCCACTGGTGGGAATATTCGAACTTGGCTTCTTCCGGTGGCTCATAATTGGCGGTGTCCAGATAATGCACGCCGGTGCGCAGGCAGGCGGCCATCAGGTCCAGATCCTGATAGGGCAGTGCCAGATTGACCAGAAGCGCGGGCTTCACGGCCTCGATCAGCGCGACGGTTTGGTCGACATCGTTCGCGTCCACCTCGTAGGTTTCAATCTCGACGCCCGTGCGCGATTTCACCTCTGCCGCAATCGCCTCGCATTTGGCCAGCGTGCGGCTGGCCACGCAGATGCGGCCCGGAAAGAGGTCCGGGTTCATCGCCATCTTGTGCAGCGTGACAGAGGCCACGCCGCCCGCGCCGATGACCAGAACGTCTTTGTTGTCAGCCATGGGTATGTTCCTCATGTTCGTAATAGGTGTAGCCATTCATCGCGTGGCGATAGGTTTCCATTAGCATCCGCCGTTGCGCCGGGTTCAGCGTGCCATCCTGCACGCCGCGTTCCACGATGCGCTTGAACGCGTCCAAGCATTGGCGGGGTTCGTATTCGACATAGGCCATAACTTCGGACACGGTATCGCCTTCGACCTCGTGCTGCAATTCCAGCACGCCGTCTTCGTTGAAATCGACCGTCACGATATTGGTATCGCCGAACAGATTGTGCAGATCGCCCAAGGTTTCCTGATAGGCCCCGACAAGAAAGATACCGATGAAGTAGCGCTCGCCCTCGGTCAGTTCGTGGATGGGCAGCGCATTGCCAATGCCGTGGCCCAGCACGAATTGGTCGATCTTGCCGTCGCTGTCGCAGGTGATGTCAGACAGCACCGCCCGACGCAGGGGCTTTTCGTTCAGGCGTTGCAGGGGTGCTATGGGCACCAACTGGTCAATCGCCCAAACATCGGGCAACGACTGGAACAAGCTGAAATTCGCGCGGTAGATGTCGCGGTGAGCAGACAAAGCCTCGACCACTTCCTGCGGCACGTCTTCGGGGTTCTGGGCGACCAGATCCTTGATGCGGCCCACGATGAACAGGAAAATCTGCTCGGCACGGGCCACTTCTTCAATGCCAATCACGCCGCGACGGAACAACGCGCGCAATTCTTCGCGGTAATATTCGGCGTCGTTCAGGCATTCTTGCACGCGCTTCGGCGACAGGTAGCCCGAAATCGCCGCCATGTCCGATAGCATATGGTGGTCATCTTCTTCGGGCGTGATGGGGGCTGCGCGGTCGAAATAGCTGGCTTCCAGAATGTCCGAGAGCAGCATCGACGAATAGGCGACAATCGCACGGCCCGATTCCGTGACCAAGGTCGGATGCGGCACCTCGGCCTCGTCCATCTGGTATTTCACCGTCTCGACCACGTTGGTGCAGTATTCTTCCATGGTGTAATTCATGGAATTGTCGTTGGCGCGCGCTTCGCCGGTGTAATCAATGCCCAAGCCGCCGCCCAGATCGAGGTATTCCAGTGGCACGCCTAGGCGGCGCAGCTCTGTGTAGAAGCGGCAAGCTTCATCCACAGCTTGGCGAATATCCATGATCTGCGGCACTTGGCTGCCCAGATGCGCGTGTTGCAGCACAAGGCAATCCAGCATGTCGGCGGCGCGCAGCTTGTCGATCAGATCGACCACTTCCTTGGTGGTCAGCCCAAAGGTCGAGCGGTCGCCGGAACTGTCCGCCCAATTGCCGGTTACCCGCCGCGTCAGCTTGATGCGCACGCCCAAGGCAGGCTTCTCACCCAAGCGTTTGGCTTCGGCGATGACGGTATCGGCCTCGCCCGGCGATTCGATGACCAAGACGCAGTTGATCCCGGCCTTGCGCGCCAGAATACCCAGTCGAATGAACTCGGCATCCTTGATCCCGTTGCAGATCAGCAAAGCGCCTTTCGGCAGATCGCGCGAGAGCGCCAGTATCAGTTCCGGCTTCGACCCAGCCTCCAATCCAAATTGAAACGGGCGGCCATATTCCACGATCCGGTCGATCACCTCTGCCTGCTGGTTCACTTTGATCGGGAACACGCCACGATAGCTGCCCTGATACCCGCTGGTGCTGATGGCGGTGGCAAATGCGTGGTTCAGATGTTCCAATTGGCGGCGCAAAAACGCCCCCACGCGCACCAGAACGGGCGTATGCACGCCCCGCTCATGCAGCTTGTGCAACAGGTCAGGCAGGCTGGCAGGCGTGTCATTGGGCCGCTCTGGGTTCACAAGCCCCAGATCGCCGTTTTCCATGCGGGCAAACATGCCCGCACCCCAGCGATGGATACCATATTCCTGAAACACGCGATCCGGCATGTCGCCTCCCTTTATTGTCGGTGGCACAATGTGAAGCGCCGGGATAGGAAATCCATGTGACAAACGCAAGAAATTAAGCGAGTTTTCGGGCAATCGACGAAAGAAACACAATGCTGATTTCCGCCAATCTGGGCTTTTTGTTTACCGATCTGTCGCTGCCCGACCGTGTGCACGCAGCGCGCGATGCGGGCTTTGACGCAGTCGAGATGCACGATCAGGCGCAAGGGACCGATCTGAACGACTTGGCCCAGGCTTTGGGCGATATGCCGGTGGTGGTTCTGGGCACTTATACGGGCGACACCATGGGCCGCGCGGCATTGTCGCGCGCGGGGTTTGCCGAGGATTTCGCCGCCGCCGCTGACGCCGCGGAAGCGCTTGGCGCGGGCGCGATACATGTGGTGGCGGGCATAGGCGGGGATGAGGCGACATATCTGCACAACCTAGAGCACGCGCTGGCGCGCACGCCCTGTGATCTGTTCATCGAACCGATCAGCCCGCGCGCAGCACCCGGGTATTTCCTGTTGGATTTCGCGCAAGCCGAAGCAGTTTTGGACCGCTTCAACCACCCGCGCCTGAAGATCATGGCCGATTGGTTCCATATTCGCGCTTTGCATGACGAAGACGGGGGCCATGCGCTGCTGAAGCGGCTACGGCCGCGTATTGGCCATGTGCAGCTTGCCCGTGCATCGGACCGTGGCGCGCCCTGCCCCGACCTCTGCACTGAAATTGCGCCGCTTATGGCGCTGTTGCGAAAGCTGGACTGTCCCGCCATCGGGCTGGAATACCGCCCCGACAAAGCCCCTTGTCGCGCCATCGCTGACACACTTGCCGCTCTGCGGGCTTAGGCACGTTGCAAGCCCCGCGCCAAGCCGCTAACAGGCGCTTGATATTCAGCCAAGACGGAGCCTGCGACATGACCCAACCCTTGCGCCTTGGAATTGCCGGGCTTGGCACGGTCGGGGCTGGGCTGATCGCACTCGTCCAGCGCAATGCAGCGCTGATAGAGGCGCGCGCGGGTCGCCCCGTGACCGTTACAGCCGTCAGCGCACGCTCGCGGTCGCGCAATCGCGGCGTCGATATTTCCGGCTATGCTTGGGAAGATGACCCGCTGGCGCTGGCGCGGCGCGACGATGTTGACCTGGTCGTGGAACTCATGGGCGGCGAGGATGGCCCCGCCAAAGCCTTGACCGAAGCCGCGATTGCAGCGGGCAAGGACATTGTCACCGCCAATAAGGCGCTTCTGGCGCTGCATGGCCAAGCGCTGGCAGAAGCGGCAGAGGCCAAGGGCGTCGCGCTGCGCTTTGAGGCGGCGGTCGCGGGCGGCATCCCTGTCATCAAGGCGCTGATGGAGGGGCTGGCGGGCAACAAGATCACCCGCATCAAGGGCGTGATGAACGGTACCTGCAATTACATCCTGACCCGGATGGAAGATGCGGGCCTTCCCTATGACACCGTGTTCGAGGAAGCCAACCAGCTTGGCTATCTGGAAGCCGACCCCACGCTTGATGTTGGCGGTATTGACGCCGCGCATAAACTTGCGCTCCTGTCGGCCATCGCCTTCGGCGTGCAACCCAATTTCGACGCAATCGAACTGGGCGGCATCCAACAGATCGAGATCGAAGACATTCGCGCCGCTGCCGATCTGGGCTTGCGTATCAAGCTGTTGGGTGTGGCGCAGATGACGGGCCGAGGGCTGGAGCAGTCGATGACACCCTGCCTTGTGCCCGCTGATAGCCCGCTGGGGCAATTGAAGGGCGGCACCAACATGGTCGTGATCGAGGGTGACGCGATCGAGCGCGTGGTGCTGCGCGGCCCCGGCGCAGGCGCGGGTCCGACGGCCAGCGCAGTCATTGGCGATGTAATCGACATTGCGCGCGGGCTGCGTCTGCCGGTATTTGGGCAACCGGCCACTAGCCTTGCGCAACCGCAAGCGGCGCGCGCCACTGCGTCGAAACCCTTTTACCTGCGCATGACGCTGATCGACAAACCCGGCGCGTTGGCCAAAGTGGCAGAGGCGCTTGGGAATGCGGGCGTGTCCATCGACCGGATGCGCCAACAAGGCCATGCAGATACCCGCGCACCAGTTCTGGTCATCACCCATAAAACCACGCGCGATGCGATTGACCATGCGGTCGCGCTGTCGCTGAAAACCGGGGTGGTGGTGGATGAGCCTGTTGCGCTGGCCATCGAAGAAGACTGAGTCCCATATGTCGCAGGCAGACAGCTGTTAGCGCCCCCAGTGACACCAGCCCTTGTGGATATCATGGCAGAGCCGATAGACTCGCGGCAACCATTCTGTCCAAGGATCATCCGTCATGACCTCGAAGTCTCAATTTCACGACCGCATGCTTTCGCTGGGCCTTGCCCGCGTCTCTGAGGCCGCAGCCCTTGCCTCTGCCAAGCTCGTTGGGCGTGGCGATGAAAAAGCCGCCGACCAGGCCGCGGTAGATGCGATGCGCACGCAGCTGAATATGCTCGACATCAAGGGCCGCGTGGTCATCGGTGAGGGCGAACGCGACGAAGCGCCCATGCTTTACATCGGCGAAGAAGTTGGCACCGGCACCGGCCCCGAAGTGGATATCGCGCTGGACCCGCTGGAAGGCACCACGCTGACCGCCAAGGATTTCCCGAATGCGCTGACCGTGATCGCCATGGCCCCGCGCGGGTCCATGCTGCACGCGCCCGATGTGTATATGGACAAGTTGGCCATTGGACCGGGCTTTGCGCCCGATACGGTCACGATGGACATGTCGCCGTCGGACCGCGTGCGCGCGCTGGCCAAGGCGAAAGGTTGCGCGCCCTCGGACATTACCGTTTGCGTGCTGGAAC
>CAYNWX010000085.1:0-8546 GCA_964401005.1 uncultured Natronohydrobacter sp. | reverse complement strand
CCGGGCAGGGCAATTTCATAGGGCGACATGGCCGCATCGCCCACGAAAATGCATTTCCAGTCGCTGCCATAACTGCGCAGCAAATCCCATGTGGGCAGCCGCTCGGTCCAGCGCCGCGCGTTGTTGCGCCAGACAAATTCATACAGGCAATTATGGAAGTAGAAATGCTCCATATGCTTGAATTCGGCGCGCGCGGCGCTGAACAGGTCTTCGATCGCCTGCACATGGTCATCCATCGACCCGCCGATATCGAGCAGCAGCAGCACCTTGACCGCGTTGCGCCGCTCTGGCCGGGTTTTCACGTCCAGCCAGCCTTGTTCGGCGGTGGCGCGGATCGTGCCGTCCAGATCCAATTCCTGCGCCGCCCCGTCGCGCGCCCATTTCCGCAAGCCCTTCAGCGCCACCTTGATGTTGCGCGTGCCCAAGTCGCGGTCGCCATCCAGATCGCGGAATTGCCGTTTGTCCCAGACCTTGACTGCGCGGCGGTGGCGTGAGCGATCTTGACCGATGCGCACGCCTTCCGGGTTGTAGCCATAGGCCCCGAATGGAGAGGTGCCCGCCGTGCCAACCCATTTATTGCCGCCTTGATGGCGCGCCTTTTGCTCTTCCAGCCGTTGCTTCAACGTCTCCATCAGCTTGTCAAACCCGCCGAGGGACTGGATTTCTGCCATTTCTTCGGGCGTCAGCGTCTTCTCCGCCAACTTCTCCAGCCAGTCGCGCGGAAGGTCCATCGCCTGCACCATCTCGTCGAAGCTGATCGCCTCCAGCCCTTCGAAACTGGTGGCAAAGGCGCGGTCGAAGCGGTCCAGATGGCGTTCATCCTTCACCATGGCGGCGCGCGCCAGATAATAGAACCCGTCAATATCATAGGTCACCAGCCCTGCCAGAACTGCTTCCAGAAAGCCCAGATATTCACGTGGGCTGACCGGCACCTGATGGGCGCGCAGCGATTGGAAGAAGGGCAGGAACATCGTGCTACAGCACCTTTTCAACCCCGATCGTGACAAACAAGCCCAACAGCCCACCGGCAATGACGCCCACACCGGCATATTGCGCCTTGTCCATGCTGTTGCCGCCGCGCTTGGCGGCGTTGCGCCAGCCCATAGCGGCCCCAAGGATCATTCCGACGATCACGATCATGCGCTTGTGCCTTTCCGTTCTTAGGGCCGCGCCAGCAGCGCGATTTCCGCCTGCCGCGCCTCTGCTGCTTTGTCCGAGCCGAAGCCATATAGCGCAAAGGGCGCCGCGTCACGGCGCAAAGCACTGGCTTGGGCCATATTGCCTTGCGCGGCGAAAGCCTGCGCGCGCAGCAGCATGAGCGAGGACAAAAGCGCCCCGTTTTCCGACTGGCGGGCGACAGGAATGGCCCGCCCCGTCAGCTCCAGAACAAGGCCGAATTGCTGCGCGCCAAGCGCTTGGGCGGCCAAATGCAGGTCGGTATAGGCGCGTGGCACAGCCCCGTCTGGCAGCGCATCATAAAGGCGCGAGGCTTGATAAAGTGCCTCCAACGCATCGGCCCCGCGCGCGGGCGGGGCAAAGCGGGCAAAGAGGAACAGGCTAAAGGCGAGCCGCGCATCTTGCCAGCCCGAATTGACCGCAATCCCCAGCGCATCGCGCGCCAGCGCGAAACTGCGCGCAGGCTGCGGTGCAGACAGCGCACCTTCGACCGCGCCCACCCAATCGCGCCCGGTGGGGCTGGCTGGCACTGCGCGCCCACCTTCGCCGCGCGGATTCAGGCTGGCCAGAATGCCGGGCAGGCGGCGTGCCACCTCTGCCTTAGACATGCCCGAACGCAGGCTCGGATGGTTCCAAGCGCGCAACACCAGCATGTCATAGCCGGTAACAATTGTTTGGAAATTGTCGTCATTCCAGACCGTTCCGGCAATGCGATACAGATCGTTGAGCGGCCCAAGTGCTTGGCTGACCTCTTCATGCAGGCAGTCGCGCATTTCCTGCACGGTGGCATCCGAAGGCGCGACTACCAAAACCCGTTCGCGGCGCACGATTTCAGCCCAGTTCAGACCGGGGCCGCGCAGGGTTTCGCGGAATTCGTCCCATGTCCCTACATCGGGGACCACGAAACAACTGGCTTCGGGCACCGATCTGCGCATGATTGCGCGCGGCACGAATTCGACGTTGATGTTGGCGGGGCCATTCTGACGGCGAATGTCCAACCGTGCTTCGCGGCGCAGGCGGTCAAGCAGGCGGTCGGTTTCGATCGCGGCAAGGGGGGGCAACATGCCGCTCAGTTGCAGCGTGATTGGCCCTTCAAAGCGTGACAAGACGCCAATCTCGCGGCCCGATTCGAGAGTGAAGCCCAGTTCCAGTATATCTTGTGCGATCTGGGCATTGGGCACGTCTGTCGGGGCAGCGCGCGCCGTGCCGAACAAGGCTTGCGAACTGATCGCGCGGGTTTGCACCGACAGATCGGGCGCAGGTCCAAGGTCGACCATGGGCGCGCAACCGGCCAAGAGTGCGATAAGGGCAAGCGCGCGCATCATGCCGGGCGCGCGTATTTGATGAAGGGGGTCAACTGCCCCACGCGGTCGTATAGCTGGCGCGCGGTTGAATTGAACTCTTGCGTCGTCCAGTAAACAGCGGGGCGGCCGCTATTGTCGGCCAAGGCATAGACGGCTTCGATCAAAGCGCGGCCAACGCCTGTGCCACGCGATTCTGGCAGGGCATAAAGGTCTTGCAGGTAGGTCACACCCTCTGGCCGCCAGCTATGCGCGTGAAACACCACATGCGCCAGCCCGATAAGGCGGCTATCCTCTTCGGCGACCAGCCCGCACATCTCTTGCTCTGCCAACAACGCCGCGAAGGTCGCGTCATAAACCGTTTCGGGCAGCGTGGTCTGGTAAAAGACCAAATACTCATGCCAAAGCGCTGCCCATTGCGCTCGGTCGCCAAGCTGGAGGGGGCGAATCTGCATCCCCTAGCGTCCCTGCCGCCGTGCCATGAAGGCCAGCCGCTCGAACAAATGCACGTCCTGCTCATTCTTTAACAAAGCGCCATGTAGTTTTGGCAAGGCGCTTGCCCCGTCACGGCGCAAGTCCTCAGGCGAGAGATCCTCTGCCAGCAGCAGCTTTAGCCAGTCCAGCACTTCGGAGGTGGATGGCTTCTTCTTCAGCCCCGGCGCTTCGCGGATTTCAAAGAACTGGGTCAGCGCGGTTTCCAGCAAGCGTGGTTTTATGTCAGGAAAATGCACCGCGACGATGGATTTCAGCGTCTCCATGTCGGGAAACTGGATGTAATGGAAAAAACACCGCCGCAGGAACGCATCGGGCAGGTCTTTTTCGTTGTTCGAGGTGATGATGACAATCGGGCGGTGCCGCGCGCGGATCGTCTCGCCCGTCTCGTAGACGAAGAATTGCATCTGGTCGAGTTCTTGCAACAGGTCGTTCGGGAACTCGATATCGGCCTTGTCGATTTCGTCAATCAGCAAAACAACACGCTCGTCGGCGTCGAATGCCTGCCAAAGCTTTCCCTTGCGGATGTAATTCGACACATCTTCCACCCGCGCATCGCCCAACTGGCTGTCGCGCAGGCGCGATACGGCATCGTATTCATATAGGCCTTGCTGCGCGCGAGTGGTGGATTTGATGCCCCATTCGATGATCGGCACGCCAAGGCTGGCGGCAATTTGACGGGCCAGTTCGGTCTTTCCGGTGCCGGGCTCTCCCTTCACCAAAAGCGGGCGCTGCAACGTGATCGCGGCATTGACCGCCATGGTCAGGTCATCGCCCGCGATGTAGTCCTTGGTCGATGAAAACCGCATATTCCACCCGTCTGCCCGTTTGTTAACCGCAACCTAGCCCGCCCTCGGTTCAGCGGCAAGATCGCAAGCGGGCCAATGCAGGAAAGGGCGTGACAATCGCTATCGCTTGGGGTATCCGGCCCGCGAGGGCGCGGAATATGGGTGAAGTCATGCACGAAGACCTCAAGACCCAAAGTTCCGCTGGTATCGGGGAACAGGTCATGAAAACTGAAAACTTTCTTCCAGAGGATTACCGTCCAGCTGAGGACGAACCGTTCATGAACGAACGTCAGCTGGAATATTTCCGCCGCAAGCTGATTGCGTGGAAAGAAGACATCATGAAAGGCAGTGCCGAGACGCTGGCAGAGCTAGCCAATAGCAGCCGTGCCATCCCCGATATTGCTGATCGTGCATCCGAGGAGACCGATCGCGCGCTGGAATTGCGCACCCGCGACCGTCAGCGCAAGCTGGTCGCAAAGATCGACGCAGCCCTGCGCCGCATTGAAACGGGCGATTTCGGCTATTGCGAAATGACGGGTGAGCGTATTTCGCTCAAGCGTCTGGATGCGCGCCCGATCGCCACCATGACCCTGCAAGCGCAGGAAGCGCATGAGCGCAAGGAACGCGTGCACCGCGACGACTGACCAATTTGCCACGTTGCGTGGCACGGGCGCTTTGCGCATGACGGGGCATCGGGGCGGGCAATTCGCTTCCGGTGCCTTTGTTTTTAAAAGAGGTGGCATGACGCTTGCAGGCAAAACGGTTCTGGTTGTCGGAGGCGGCATTGGCGGCCTTGCGGCGGCTGTCGCACTGCGCGACCGTGGGGCCGATGTTACCGTTCTAGAACAGGCCGGTGCGTTCCGAGAGGTCGGCGCGGGTATTCAGATCAGCCCGAATGGTGCACGGGTCTTGCAAGCCTTGGGCGTAGACATGGCGCAGCTCGGCCATCGCGCGCAGGGCGTGATGCTGCGCAATGCCAAGGGCGCGCAGGTTTTGCAAATGGCTTTGCCGCAAACCGGCGCAGGCTTTCATCTGGTGCACCGCGCCGATTGCGTGGCCGCCGTTGTCGCGCGGGCCGCAGGATTCAAGGTGCAGTTCAACGCCCAGGTCGTTGCGGTCGACCCGCAGGCGGGGCGTGTCACGCTGTCTGGCGGCAGCGCGCTGGACGCCGATCTGGTTGTCGGGGCCGATGGGTTGCACTCTGTGGTGCGCGCAACCCTCGACGGCCATGCCAAGCCCTTTTTCACTGGGCAAGTCGCGTGGCGTGCGCTTATCCCCGGCAACCCTGATGACTCGGCTGAGGCGCAGGTGTTCATGGGGCCGGGGCGTCACTTGGTCAGCTACCCGCTGCGCGGCGGCAGCTTGCGCAACATTGTCGCCGTGGAAGAGCGCAAGGCATGGGCCGAGGAAGGCTGGAACCACCCCGACAACCCCGCGAACCTGCGCCTTGCTTTCGCAGGTTTCGGCGGGCCGGTGCCCGAGTGGTTGGCACAGGTCGACAAGGTCTATCTGTGGGGTTTGTTCCGCCACAAGGTCGCGGCGCATTGGCATGGTGGGCGCGCGGTGCTTCTGGGCGACGCGGCCCACCCCACGCTGCCCTTCATGGCGCAGGGGGCGAATATGGCGCTAGAGGACGCCTATACGCTGGCACGCGAATTAGATCGCGCGCCCGACCAAAGCGCGGGCCTTGCGGCCTATCAATCCGCCCGCCGCAACCGCGTGCTGCGCGTGGTCGAGGCCGCGAATCGCAATGCGCGCAACTACCACCTGCGTGCGCCAATCGCGCCGCTTGCGCATATAGCGTTGCGCCTGTCGCAGCGTATTGTCCCCGATGCGCCCCTGCGCCAGTTCGGCTGGATCTACGACCATGACGTGACCGAGGGCGCCGCATGAGCACCGATGACGTAATGCAACTGGTCTATCTCAGCATCTGGGGTGTTGTGCTGATCGGGTATTTTCTGACAGCACGCGCGACTAACCTTGGCACAACCCTGCGCCACGCGGTGTTGTGGGGCCTGATCTTCGTGGGCGTTGCCGCAGCTTACGGGCTGTGGCAGAACATGACCGACCGCCGCGCCACGGTCACGGGCGATGGCGAAATCGTGCTGCGTGCAGGTTCAGACCGACATTTCAAACTGGAATTGCGCGTGAATGGCAGCCCGGTAGAGTTTATCCTCGACACTGGCGCGTCCGACATTGTCCTGTCGCAAGACGACGCCGCACGCGTGGGGTTCGACCCGGCAAGCTTGCCCTATCTGGGCCAAGCCCGCACGGCCAATGGCACAGTGGGACTGGCGCGGGTCGAGTTGACCGAAGTGGTGCTGGCCGAAGGGGGCCTAGAGTTCCGCGACACCAACGTGCCCGCCTTTGTCAACGAAGGCGCGCTGGATATTTCGCTTCTAGGCATGGGGTATCTGTCGCGCTATGCCCGCATATCCATCGAAGGGGACCGGCTGATCTTGCAGCGCTGATCCGCTTCGGCCTTGTCTGCAAAGGGTTGCGGCGCTAGGACTCTGCGAACCCGCACAGAGGATACACGCCATGCCCGACGATCTGATGAATTCCTATATGACCGGCCCTGATGACCAAGGGCGTTTTGGTATTTACGGCGGGCGTTTCGTGTCGGAAACGCTGATGCCGCTGATCCTGTCTTTGGAAGCGGAGTATGAGCACGCCAAGACCGACCCGACATTCTGGGCCGAAATGGATGATCTCTGGAAGCATTATGTTGGCCGTCCTTCGCCTCTGTATTTTGCCGAACGGCTGACCGAGTATTGCGGCGGCGCGAAGATCTACCTTAAGCGGGACGAGCTGAACCATACCGGCGCGCACAAGATCAACAATGTGCTGGGCCAGATTCTGCTGGCGCGGCGCATGGGCAAGACGCGTATCATTGCTGAAACCGGTGCGGGCCAGCACGGCGTGGCCACGGCCACGGTCTGCGCGCGCTTCGGGTTGAAATGCATCGTTTACATGGGCGCGCATGATGTGGAGCGGCAAGCGCCCAACGTTTTCCGCATGCGCCTGCTGGGCGCTGAAGTGGTGCCCGTGCGCTCTGGCCGCGGCACGCTGAAAGACGCCATGAATGATGCGCTGCGCGACTGGGTGACGAATGTGCGCGACACGTTCTATTGTATCGGCACGGTGGCTGGTCCGCACCCCTATCCGGCGATGGTGCGCGATTTCCAATCTATCATCGGCAAGGAAACCCGCGAGCAGATCATGGAGCGTGAAGGCCGCTTGCCAGATACGCTTATCGCCGCCATTGGCGGCGGGTCGAACGCGATGGGGCTGTTCTACCCGTTCTTGGACGATAAAGAGGTCGGCATCATCGGGGTCGAAGCTGGCGGCCGTGGGGTGGATGACCGAATGGAGCATTGTGCATCACTAACCGGCGGGCGCCCCGGCGTGCTACATGGCAACCGCACCTACCTCTTGCAAGACGAGGACGGCCAAATCCTAGAGGGGCATTCCATAAGCGCGGGTCTGGATTACCCCGGCATTGGCCCGGAACATGCTTGGCTGAAAGACGTGGGCCGCGCCGAATACGTCAGCATTACCGATGATGAGGCGCTTGCGGCGTTCCAAGTTTGCTGTGCGCAGGAAGGCATTATCCCCGCATTGGAACCCAGCCATGCTTTGGCGCATGTTCTGAAAATTGCGCCCAACCTGCCAGCCGATCATCTGCTCGTGATGAACATGTGTGGGCGTGGCGACAAGGACATTTTCACCGTCGCAAAGCATCTGGGCTTCGAGATGAGCGCATAAACTCTGGTTTATGGGTAAAATATAAACCTCTGCCCAATAGATTGCAGAAGCGTGTCCGGGTTAAGCCACTAGCGTTCGGCCAAGTTTGGCTTGTCCGAACACTCGTTGTTTTAGCTGTTTGAGGGCGCGCTCTCTGCGCTGGCTTTGAGATGGGAGAGTTTGTGATCCGCTTTCCGGTATCCATCACAATGCCAGCGGCGTCTATCTTGCATACAGAGATGTCTGTGCCCGCGTGCCAGTGTTGGTAAAGAGTGTTATGTGTAAGGCCGCACCCCGGAATTTTCCCGGGGTGCGGTTTTCTTTTGGCCGCACCGGTGTCGGTCGGTTTGGAAAAGTACGATGACGTGTTTGGGTCATTATTGTAGAGCCGCTTTTGTCGTGCTGTTGCTGACGGCGCAGGCGGCTATGGCCGCGGATCGCATAACCCCTGACATGGTGAACAACGCACTGATAGATCAGGGCTACACCATTGAATCCGTCACGCGTACATTGCTGGGCCGCGTTCGGGTTGTCGCGTCTCAAGGCGCGATCTGGCGAGAGATCGTGCTTGATTCCTCGACGGGGCAAATCTTGCGCGATTACGCCGTCGAATTCGCACCCACCGACATGCCAGCCCCCGACCCCGGTGATATGCCGCGCGGCGGCGACCTTGTCGAAAATCCCGATTTATTGACGCTACAGAATTGAGACAGGAAATGCTTTTTGAACTTCACCGTATCGCGCGCTTGCGCTCTTTCGCTCTACGGGGACGGAATGCGGATTAACTATCTGATCCTGTGTATGGTTCTTGTGCAAGCGGTCGGCGCATTGTTCTTCATTGGCGATATTGCCATGACGGTTCTGGGCATTCCCCGCCAGCCAATTGATTGGCAAACCCGCGAGATGCTGGAAATTGGCGCCGCAGTCGCGCTTTTGATCGGGCTTGTGCTGTCGGGGGCACTGTTGATTCAGTCGCAACGGCGGCTGGGCCGGGGCCAAAAGCGCGGTGCAAGCGCCCTCCTCCCCCGCCTTCGGCCCGATG
>CAYNWX010000084.1:0-40880 GCA_964401005.1 uncultured Natronohydrobacter sp. | reverse complement strand
CCCGCATCGGGGGGGGGGCCCGCGGGTCGGGAGCCATATCGTGCGCAAGTTCGGGATGCGCAACAGCCTGCAACCCGACCACCTGACGGTCAAGCTGACCGGCAGCGCGGGGCAGTCCTTGGGCGCGTTCGCCGCGCCGGGCCTGAAGATAGAGGTCTTCGGCGATGCCAATGACTATGTCGGCAAGGGTCTGTCGGGCGGTCTGATCGTGGTGCGCCCGCGCATGTCCTCGACTTTGGTGACACATGAGAACACCATCATTGGCAACACGGTTCTTTATGGCGCAACCGATGGCCATCTGTTCGCGGCAGGCCGCGCGGGCGAGCGTTTCGCGGTCCGGAACTCTGGCGCGAAGGTCGTGATCGAGGGCTGCGGGTCGAACGGGTGCGAATACATGACCGGCGGTGTTGCGGTTATCCTTGGCAGCATTGGGGCAAACTTTGGTGCAGGCATGACCGGGGGCATGGCGTATCTGTATGACCCGGCGGGCGAGACGGCGGACCTGATCAACATGGAATCGCTCGTAACCTGCCCGGTCACGGTTGAGCATTGGGAAAGCGAGCTGCGCGGCCTGATCGCGCGCCATGCACAAGAAACCGGATCATCTCGTTCCGAGGACATCTTGCGCAACTGGGACCGTGAGAAAGTCCATTTCGTGCAGGTTTGCCCGAAAGAGATGCTGATCCACCTGCCGCACCCGATCAGCTACGATCAGACGGCGATCCCGGCGGAATAAACGAGAGGGACCAATGATAAAGTAACGCGCGGCCTGAGTGCCGCGCGTTTTGCGTTTTGGGCTGGGTTTGCAAACGCCAAACATCCTGTTGCAAAACCGACGTTTGCGGATTTGCCAAATGCACATTCAGGGCGCTTACAAACGAATCATCTATCAGTTTTTGGCTCTGTCCGTCCCAACCGCCAGCCGTATCCAGCCGCACTGCGCGCATGTCCGCGCCATAAAGGCTCTTTGATTGTCATGCCGCCGTCGCAATCATCTCGTTGGACGGCCAGGCGATCTGTTTTACCTCCCGTTTCAGGTCTTTTCATGACGTTTTTCTGAAGTTTTCCATGAATTGCGCTAGGTCAAACCCGTGATGCGCTAGGATTCGGTAGCATTCCTTCGAGCCCGAAGATTGGACGCGACCGAAGGACCAATCCTATGTTTGACACAGACGCAAAGCTAGAGACCAACGCCTGCACCCGAAATCACCCGCCGCTGATGACGGTTCGCAACCTGAACCTCTGGTATGGTGAAACACATGCTTTGAAAGATATCAGCCTTGATCTTTATCGCCGCGAAGTCTTAGCCTTTATCGGGCCTTCGGGGTGCGGAAAGTCCACCGCTTTGAAATGCCTGAACCGGATGCATGACGATACGCGCGATGTCCGGATCGAAGGGGCGATCCACATGGACGGTGTAAATGTTCACAGTGCTGATATTGATCCGCCTGTCCATAGACGCAGGTTTGGCTGGGTAGCGCAAAAACCCAATACGTTTCCCCGAACCATATACGAGAATGTTGCCTATGCGCCCCGTATTCATGGCATGTTCAACAGTAAGTACGACTTGGTAGATCATGTCGAAAGCTGCCTGCGCCGAGCAGGGCTTTGGGCCGAGGTCAAAGATCGGTTGCACAAAAGCTATGGCGACGAGTTGTCAGGTGGCCAACAGCAGCGGCTTTGCATCGCAAGAGCCCTTTCGCTTAAACCAGATGTCTTGCTGATGGATGAGCCTACTGGCTCGATCGACCCGATTGCGACCGAACTGATAGAGGATCTCATCATGGGTCTTGGCAAAGAATTGAGCGTTGTTGTGATTACCCATTCCATGATGCAAGCGCGACGTGTCGCAGATCGAGTTGCGTATTTCCACCGTGGAGAATTGCTAGAAATAGGTCCGACCGTTCAGGTGTTCGAAAGTCCCTTGAACGACACGGCGCGCCGCTTCATTGCGGGTGAATTTGGATAGGATTTATTGGTTTTTCTGAAACCACGGTTTTGCTTTAAGTAACCGCTATGAAAAAGGCCCCGCATCGCGGGGCCTTTTCTATGACATTTTGGTGCTGGATCAGGGACAGGCAGCCTCGTAATAGGTGCCATCGCCACGTGCATAGGCGCAGGTATTGGTTTCGGTGTTGCGTGCCAGAAGCGTGCCGGCGGCAGCACCCGCGACCGTGCCAATGATGGCCCAGTTGCTGTTCGCGCCCAGCAGGTTGGCCACAGCCAAACCGCCCGCTGCGCCCAGAACACCCCCTGCCACGGAGCGTTCGGTTGAGGTCATTTGGCACCCCGCCAAGGCAACCGCGCCTGCGAGAATAGCCATACTTGCAAATTTTCTCATCTGCTCTCCTTTCCGGGGATGTCCCCGCCTGTCAGATGATTCCAGCTTAGCAAGATTTCTGGCGCTGTCACGCTAAGCGACCCTGTTTGTACGTAATCGTCACGTCAAGCGGCGGTAATCCGCAGATCAAGCCCGCGCTCGTTGGTTTCCAGTGACAGCGCCATTCCTTGTGCGGCAATAGCCTGTTTGAGCAATGGAAACTGCACCCGTGCTGCGCGTAGGTCTGTGGGCCAAGCGGATTCGGTGCCCAAGGACTGCCAAAGCTCGGCTTCCAGTTTTGGCTTGTCTGACTGCGCCCGCATATGCAGCGACAGCGCATCCTGAACCAGCACTACTTGTCCGCCGTAGGGAAGCGCCGTTTCCACGCAGAGCAAAACTAGCAACGCTAGGCGCACGATGACTTTTGGCTGTGTTTCTGCCGTGTCCCAGTGCAGATCAAACCGGGCATGGGTGGCATAGTCGCGCACCAGCCCGGACAGTTCTTCCGCACCGATCATCTGGTCAGTCCGAAACTGGCCGAATGCGATGCGAAACAGCCGAATTCGGGCCTGTGCTTGCTGGACGCTGTCGCGCACCAGCCCTATCTCTGGCCCAAGTCTGGTTTGCGCCATTTCCAGCAATTCTACCCCATTGCCGATGGCGCCAAGCGGGTTGATAAGGTCATGACAAATCCGCGCTGCGATCAGGGCGGGTAGGTCCGGACCTTGTGACTGGTTGGCTTCGGGCGCAGAACTTGAAGGGTGAGGGCGGTGTCGCATCATATTCTAGAACCGGGCATGCTTGTAAAATGCCCCGAAAACCCTGATTGGGGATTGGGGCAGGTGCAATCGCGTGTGGGCGAGATCGTGACTGTCAACTTCGCCGAAACAGGAAAACAGGTCGTTAACGCAGCCATAATTCACCTAGAGGTTGTTTGGACTCTTGATGGCGACCATTGAACAACCTTTGCGTGCATACAACGCTTAAACGGGAAACAAACTGTTTCACTTGAACCGTATGGGCCGGGTGAAGTATGCGCAAGCTGCACGCTCATAACAGGACTACCAAGACATGGGGCCCTCTTCCAGACAGCCGCAGCTTGCTGGCTTGACCACGCGGCTTGCCGCTTGCAACGCGGATCTGCGCGCCGCGCAGGCCTTGCGCTACCGTGTTTTCGTGGAAGAGCTTGGCGGCGACGGTCCCATGGTAGATCATGCGGCAAAGCTCGAGAAAGACGCTTTCGATCCGTTATTCGATCATTTGCTGCTGATCGACCCGACCGGGGCCGAGCAGGTCGTGGGCGCTTACCGGCTATTGCCGAGCGACAGGCTGGGTCCACAAGGGCGCTTTTACTGTGATGGCGAGTTTGATCTAGCGCCGCTGCGCCGCTCTGGGCGGCGGCTATTGGAGCTGGGGCGATCTTGCGTCGACCCTGCATATCGGGGCGGCGCTGCGATGTTGCTGATGTGGGAGGCTTTAGCGGAATACGCCGTTATGCGCCGTGTTGAAATTCTATTTGGAGCGGCGAGTTTCCCCGGCACTAATCTGACGGCCTTGGCGCAACCGCTGAGTTGGCTACACCACAATCACCTGGCTCCGCCGGATTTGGCTGTGCGCGCCAAACCTGCGCGGCTGGATCACCTTCTACCACCCGATAAGGTGGATGATCGGACTGCGCGCGCGGCTATTCCGCCCCTCATTCGCAGTTATCTGCGTCTTGGGGCCTGCATTGGCGAAGGGGCCTTCGTGGATCATGCGTTCAACACCACAGATGTGTGCATTATTCTAGACGCTGCGCGGCTAAGCCGACACGCAAAGTCTTTGGTTGATCGCGCCATATGAGCACTTGGGACACGTCAGACCCGCCGCCATCCTTGGCGCTGACACGGGTCGAACGGCGACGCGCGTTCCGGCGATTTGCTGTGTTGGCTATGGGTTTGGTCCTCGGTTTGCTAGCCTTGGTTCTGGCGCGCGTTGTGGAGCATGTCACCCATGCAGGCGCGCGCCGGTTTTCGCCGCATGTGGTGCAGGCCTATAGCCGTTTCTTGCTATGGGGGATTGGGCTGCGCTGCGACCTGCGTGGAACGCCCTTGGCAGGGCGCGGCGCGATCGTGGCCAACCATGCTTCTTGGCTTGATATTTTCGTGCTGAATGCACTCACACCCGCGCTGTTTGTTGCCAAATCAGAGGTCTCGGGCTGGCCCGGCATCGGCATTTTAACCCAGATTGCAGGCACCGTCTTCATCCGCCGCGACCGCCGAGAGGCGCAGGCCCAAACGCACATTCTGGCGGCAGAGTTCCGGCGCGGCCACAAGCTGGTGTTTTTTCCAGAGGGCACGAGCACGGACAGCACCTTGGTCTTGCCCTTCAAGGCCACGCTGTTTCAGGCCTTCTTGGCACCGGATATGCCTGCCGATATGGCGGTGCAACCCGTCAGCCTACGTTACCGCGCGCCAAGGGGCACCGATCCACGCTTTTATGGCTGGTGGGGTAGCATGGATTTTGCCAGCCACTTCCTGCGTGTTCTGGGCCAAAAAGACCAAGGGTATGTCACCATCACCTGCCATGCGCCGATTGCCTGCGCCCCTGGCATGACCCGCAAGGCCTTGGCCCAGCGGGCCGAAGCCGCCGTGCATGCCGGGTTCAAGGCGGGCTAGCGGCGCGCTTGTGCAGCTTGGCGCAGCGCACCCATCAGGTCATCCAGCAGGTTCTGATAGCTTTCGGTCACCAATACGCCGCTTTCGTCGAAATGATCCTTCGGGCTGGCGACCAGAACCTCTGGCCCTTGCAGGATCAGCGGGCGAAACGGCACCATCATCAGCCGCAATGCGAATTGGGTGCGTTCACCACCTGCGCGGCCTGCTGCGGCGGATACAAGCGCTACGGGTTTGCCCGTCCAAGGCTGGCCACCCCGGCTTAGCCAGTCGAGCGCGTTTTTCAGCACGCCGGGCGGGGCCTTGTTGTATTCCGGGCAGGCGATGACCACAGCGTCGGCCGCTTTCACCTGCTCTTTCAAACGGGTCACTTCGTCGGGAATTCCCTGCGCTTCAAGGTCTTCGTCAAACAGCGGCAGGCGCAGATCACCTTCGACAAAGGTCGCGGGACCAAAGGATTTCGCGGCGGCATGCATCAGTTTGCGGTTGAAGCTTTCGGCGCGCAGCGACCCGCACAGGCCCATCAAGATCAAATCGCTCATGGTTTTCCTTTCTTCGTTTTGCCTTAGCTAAGAGCCATGTAGCCGAAAGCAACCCGGTTGCGCTTGCGCAACGCGTGCCGCAGGTTTGGGAAAACGCAGACAGGAGAGCGAGATGACCCTACGCCATGGCGGACAAATTCTGGTGGACCAGTTGAAAGCACAAGGCGTGCGGCGGGTCTTTTCCGTGCCGGGCGAAAGTTTTCTTGCGGCTTTGGACGGGTTGCACGGCTCCGGCATTGATAACATCGTCTGCCGCCACGAAGGTGGTGCCGTGATGATGGCCGAAGCCCATGCCAAGCTGACAGGCAAGCCGGGTGTTGCCTTTGTCACGCGCGGGCCGGGGGCGACGAACGGGGCGGCGGGCATTCACGTGGCTACGCAGGATTCGACGCCGCTCATTCTGTTCGTGGGCCAGATTGACAACCGCCACCGCGACCGAGAGGCGTTTCAAGAGTTGGATTACCGCGCCGTGTTCGGCCCCTTGGCGAAATGGGCTGCAGAGGTGGACCAGACCGACAGGCTGCCCGAATATATCAGCCGCGCGTTCCATGTCGCGCAATCGGGCCGCCCCGGCCCTGTGGTGTTGGCCTTGCCTGAAAACATGCTGTCGGCGCGCGCCGATGTGCCTGACATCCCGCCTGTCGCGCCCATTCCGCCCTCGGTTTGCGGCGAGCAGATTGATGCGGTGCTGGAGGGGCTTTGCCAAGCCGAACGCCCTTTGGTCATCGCGGGCGGGTCGGTGTGGTCGGTTCAAGCGGCGCAAGACCTTGCGTACTTTGCTGAAAGGTTCGGCCTGCCGGTCTGCGCCACCTTCCGGCGCATGGACCGGATCGACAACCGCCACCCTAACTATGCGGGCGATTTGTCCGTGGGTATGAACCCCAAGCTGGGCCAGCGCCTGCGCGATGCCGATTGCCTGCTGGTGATCGGTTCGCGCTTGGGCGATATTGCCACGGGCAGTTATGAGCATGTTGACCCGACCAATCCCGGCAAGACGATCATCCATATTCATCCTGACCCGGACGAATTGGGCCGCGTTTTCCGTCCCGATTTGGCGCTGGCCGCCCCGGCGGTCGATGTGCTGGCACGTCTGGCGCGCCGCGACCCGCCCTCACGGCCTGACTGGTCGGCATGGACGAAATCCGCGCGCGCCGATTACCTTGACTGGATCACCCCGCGCGAAACGCACGGCGCGGTGAAGCTGGAGCAAATCTTGTGCGCGCTCTCCGACCTTCTGCCCGATGATGCCATTGTCACCAACGGCGCGGGCAATTTCGCGGCCTTCCTACACCGCTATTTCCGCGCGCGGGCCTTTCCCGGCCATTTGGCGCCTACATCAGGATCCATGGGCTATGGCTTTCCAGCGGCAATCTCGGCCAAGCTGGAACACCCCGACCGCGCGGTGGTGTGCGTGGCAGGCGACGGCGATTTTCAGATGACGCTGAATGAGCTATCCACCGCGCGCCAATATGGGGCGCATGTGGTCGTGATTGTCTGTAATAACGGCCAATATGGCACAATCCGCATGCATCAGGAAAAGACCTATCCGGGGCGGGTGAGCGGCACGCAATTGTTCAACCCGGATTATGCGGCGCTGGTGCGGGCTTATGGTGGGTATGGGGAATGCGTTCGGGCGACCGAGGACTTCGCGCCTGCGCTGGACCGCGCGCTGAACGCAGGGGCGCCAGCGGTGATCGAGTTGGTGCTGGACCCGGATGCGCTATCGCCGGGGCTGACGATTGAAGGGGCGCGGGCTTTGGCTGGATCCTGAGGCGTGCGGGACAAGGGCGAAGCCCGCCGCGCAATCAGCGGGTCGTCCCGCGGCCTGCCAAATTGGCTGACCAAGCCGCACCGAGGGACTGGTTTACCGATTTAGCCGCCATAAAGCGCCACAGAGCTCTGGTCGGACCGGCTTTCCCCGGCCCACCGCTTGCACTCTGTTACGCACCCAAAAACCGGCGCACCAGTTGGCCGCCGGCTTGTTACAAGACAGGTGCCTGTTTAGTGAATCAACCGCCCCATCGCAGCGGCGACATCGGCCATGCGGCATGAAAAGCCCCATTCGTTGTCATACCATGCCAGCACGCGCACGGTGCGACCGCCCACGACCTTGGTCTGGTCGGGCGCGAAGATGGAGGAATGCGGGGTATGGTTGAAGTCGATGGACACTTTCGGTTCCGGGTCATAGGCCAGAACCGCGCCCATGGACCCTTCGGCGGCGCGACGCACGATTTCGTTCACCTCTGCCACGGTCACGTCGCGGGCAGCCTGAAAGGTCAGATCCACGGCACTGACATTGGGGGTGGGTACGCGCAACGCGGTGCCGTCCAGCTTGCCCGCCAGTTCCGGCAGCACTTCGCCCAAAGCTTTGGCGGCGCCGGTCGAGGTTGGGATCATCGCCATCGCGGCGGCGCGGGCGCGATACAGATCCTTGTGGCGGCGGTCCAGCGTCGGCTGGTCGCCCGTGTAGCTGTGCACCGTGGTCATGATGCCCGCTTCAATTCCGATGGCGTCATTCAGCACCTTGGCCAAGGGCGCAAGGCAGTTCGTCGTGCAAGACCCGTTGGACACGACCAACTGATCGCTGCGCAAGCTGCGGTGGTTGACGCCGTACACGATTGTCGCGTCGGCATTCTTGGCTGGGGCCGAGACCAGCACCCGGCTAGCCCCACGGCCCAAGTGGACAGCGGCCTTCTCGCGTTCGTTAAACTGGCCGGTGCATTCCAGCACCACATCTACGCCGCCCCAGTCCAGTTCATGCGGGTCATAGGTGGACATGACCTTGATCGGGCCGCGACCCAGATCCAGCGTGTCGCCCTCGACCCGGATGCTGCCGGGGAAGCGGCCATGCACGCTGTCGTATTTCAGCAAATGCGCGTTTGTTTCGATAGGCCCTGTGGCATTGATCTTGACGACTTCAACATCATTGCGCGCGCTTTCCGCGATATGGGCCAACGTGCAGCGCCCGATGCGCCCAAAGCCGTTGATACCGATGGTGATGGTCATGTGATCTCTCCGCAAACTGGTTATTGGAGGTATAGCCACCGGCCAAAGGCGAAAAAAGGGCGAAAACCGTTTGTTAATCAGGCGTTAGCGCAATCTTGGTTTGATAGCGCAATCATGAGGGTGGCCTTTGAGACATAGCCAGCGGCAGTTGCTCTGCGCCCGGCATTGCAAAAACGCCAAGCAGCGGATAACCGGATTCTCTACCGTGTAGCGAAAGTCCCGCGCGTTGCCTTTGCTGGAAAACATATTCGAATTGATCGACATGCGGTCTTTTTCGTCGGTTTGGTTCTGGATCGTACTGGCGATTGCGTGGTCGTCAGCGTCGCAAACTGTAATGGGCGCGCCGTATGATCTTATTGTCAAAGCGCGCCGTAAAGGTGGACAAGCATCTGAGGATTTGAACACAATCGTCGGCATATTCGTGCGTCGTCGATTGACGGTCGTGCGCCGCGCTGGCCATTGGGTGCTTGGGTTTCAACTTATGGTTTTGACAGCAGTTTGCATCATGGCCTTTGGCTATGGTCTGGAATTCGCCCAAGCTGTGTTTCTATTGCTGTTGCCGTTTGCCCTGACACAATTCCTATCTGTTCGCCTCGCCTTTCGGATCGAGCATGACCAGATGCAAGATGATCGCCTGTATCGTGCCCTTCTGCGCCATAGGCTTTGGATACAATTCATCGGATTGATCGCGATTTTCGTGACCGCAATCTGGGGCATGCTACATGTGATGACCGCATCGGTGCTTGGCAGCTAAACCTGGGCAGCTTTCGCGCGGTTCGGTGCATTTCAGTTAGGACAAATAAAAGACTCATGACCAACGCAGCTTCCCGGATCATTATGGGCGGTGCGCCCGAAGGTTTTGACGCGGCGCTTCTGAAACGCGAGTTGGACCGCGCAAGTGGCGCATTGGTTCATGTCGCGCGCGATGACAAACGGTCCGAGGCGATGGCGCAGGCCCTTGCTTTTTTCGCGCCCGAAGTGACGGTGCTGCGTTTTCCGGCGTGGGATTGCCTGCCCTTCGACCGGGTGTCGCCCAATCCGGATATCTCTGCCGCGCGCATGGCCACGCTTGCGGCCTTGGCCCATGGGGTGCCGGGGCAGTTCGTGCTGCTCACCACCTTGTCTGCGGCCACGCAGTATGTGCCTGCGCCCGATGTGGTGGCGGATGCGTCTTTTCAGGCCAGTGTCGGAAAACGGCTTGATGAAAAGGCGCTGCGCGACTGGTTGGTGCGGATGGGCTTCAGTCAAGCGCCCACCGTGTCGGAACCGGGCGACTATGCTATTCGCGGCGGGATTTTCGACATTTACCCACCGGGCGAGACCGGCCCGGTGCGGTTGGACCTGTTCGGCGATGTGCTCGACGGCGCGCGCCGCTTCGACCCGGCCACGCAGCGCAGCCTTGAAAAGCTGAGCCGTGTCGAATTCGCGCCGGTATCCGAGATTATCATGGATCAAGCCGCGATCACCCGGTTTCGACAGAATTACCGTGTGGAATTTGGCGCGGTCGGCAATGATGACCCGCTATACGAGGCGGTCAGCGCAGGCCGTAAGCATCAGGGGATGGAGCATTGGCTGCCCTTCTTCCACGCGAAAATGGCCACACTCTTCGACTATATCCCAGACGCCGCCCTTATACTGGACGAGCAATTCGACGCCCTGCGCGCCGCCCGCTGGGAGAGCATTGCCGACCAATACGACGCCCGGCGCGAAGCAATGGGCGCGAAAGGCCGGATGGATACGGTCTATAAGCCGTGCCCGCCTGAACTGCTCTATCTGGATGGGGCTGCGTGGGATGCAGCCCTTGCACCCCGCCGCGTGATCCGCTTGCAAGCCGCGCCCACCGCGCCGGGGCCGGGCGTGCTGGATGCGGGCGGGCGCTTGGGCCGCAGTTTTGCACCAGAACGCCAATCGGGTGCCAATGTGTTCGATGCGCTGGCCGATCACATAGCCGCGCGGCGCAAGCTGGGGTCCGTTGTTCTGGCCAGCCATTCTGAAGGCGCGCGCGAACGCCTGCAAGGATTGTTGGAAGATCACGGCGCAGGTGCGGCGACTGAAATCAGCAGCGCGCGCGACATGGATGCCAAGTCGAAGGGTCTTTATCTGACCATCTGGCCGCTGGAAGCGGGGTTCGAAACCACCGATCTGACAGTCATTTCCGAGCAGGACGTGCTGGGCGACCGCCTTGTCAGCCGCAAATCCAAGCGCAAGCGGGCCGAGAATTTCCTGACCGAAGCGCAAACGCTCAGCCCCGGCGACCTGATCGTGCATGTCGATCATGGCGTGGGCCGCTATACGGGTCTGGAAACCATCACCGCCATGGGCGCGCCGCATGAATGTATCGCGCTGGAATATGCAGGCGGCGACCGGCTCTTCCTGCCGGTCGAGAATATCGAACTTCTGTCGCGCTACGGGCATGAAGAGGGCCTGCTGGATAAGCTGGGCGGCGGCGCATGGCAGGCCAAGAAGGCCAAGCTCAAGCAACGCATCCGTGAAATTGCCGACAAGCTGATCCGCATCGCCGCTGAACGCCAATTGCGCAAAGCGCCGGAATTCATCGCGCCTGAAGGGCTGTGGGACGAATTTCTTGCGCGCTTTCCCTATGCCGAAACCGATGACCAGTTGAACGCGATTGCCGATGTGGTGTCGGATTTCGAGTCTGGCCGTCCGATGGACCGGCTGGTGGTGGGCGATGTGGGTTTTGGCAAGACCGAAGTCGCCATGCGCGCAGCCTTCATCGCGGCCATGTCGGGCGTGCAAGTCGCCGTCATCGCCCCGACCACACTTCTGGCGCGACAGCATTTCAAGACTTTCGCTGAACGGTTCCGCGGGTTCCCGATCAACGTGCGGCCCCTTTCGCGGTTTGTCTCTGCCAAGGACGCGACCGCCACGCGCGAGGGGATCAACAATGGCACGGTCGATATTGTCATTGGAACCCATGCGCTACTGGCGAAATCGGTCAAGTTTGCCAATCTGGGCCTGTTGGTGATTGACGAAGAACAACATTTCGGAGTGGGCCACAAAGAGCGGCTGAAAGAACTGCGCTCGGATGTGCATGTGCTGACCCTGACCGCCACGCCCATTCCACGCACCTTGCAATTGTCGCTGACGGGTGTGCGCGATCTGTCCATCATCCAAACCCCGCCCGTCGACCGTTTGGCAATCCGCACCTATGTCAGCGAATTCGACACGCTCACCCTGCGTGAAGCGATCCTGCGCGAGCATTACCGCGGTGGCCAGAGCTTCTTCGTGGCGCCGCGCATTTCTGAATTGCCAGAACTGGAAGAATTCCTGCGTAATCATGTGCCAGAAGTGAGCTTCGTGACCGCCAATGGCCAGATGGCCGCGGGCGATCTGGATGAGCGCATGAACGCCTTCTATGATGGTAAATATGACGTGCTTTTGGCGACCAGCATTGTCGAATCCGGCCTCGATATTCCGCGCGCCAACACCATGATCGTGCACCGCGCCGACATGTTTGGGCTGGCGCAGCTTTACCAGATCCGGGGTCGCGTGGGCCGCTCGAAAACCCGCGCTTATTGCTTCCTGACCACCAAGCCGCGCCTGCCGCTGACCCCGCAGGCCGAGCGGCGGCTGAAACTGCTCGCCAGCCTCGACAGCCTTGGTGCGGGGTTCAACCTTGCCAGTCATGACATGGACCTGCGCGGCGCGGGCAATATCTTGGGCGAAGAACAATCGGGCCACATCAAGGAAGTGGGCTACGAACTTTACCAGCAGATGCTGGAAGAAACGATCGCCAAGATCCGCTCGGGAGAGATTGCCTCGGTTGATGATCTGGACGGGCAATGGGCGCCGCAGATCAATCTGGGCGTGCCGGTGCTGATCCCCGAACCCTATGTCCCCGATCTGGATGTGCGCCTTGGGCTTTACCGCCGCCTGTCCGGCCTGACCAGCAAGGTCGAGTTGGAAGGCTTCGCCGCAGAGCTGATAGACCGGTTCGGCAAACTGCCGCGCGAGGTGAACACGCTGCTGGCGGTCATGCGCATCAAGGCCGAATGCAAACGCGGCTGCATCGCCAAGTTCGATTGCGGGCCTAAGGGGGCCACGATCCAGTTCCACAATGACAAGTTCCCGAATCCCTCTGGCTTGGTCGAGTTCATCCAAGACCAAAAAGGGCTGGCCACGATCCGCGACAACAAGATCGTAGTGCGTCGGGACTGGGCGACAGAGAAGGAGCGCGTGCGCGGGGCTTTTGCGATTGCACGTGACCTTGCTGCTAAGGCAGCGGCCTGATCAAAAATAAAAATCTATTTCAATGGGATAGCCGAGTGTTATCTGATAGCACCGCTTGGTCATGACCTAGCGTGGGCCTGATATTGTGTGGCGAATACCTTTGCCGCCAGTTTGGTTTTGCGGATCACCGCTGCGCCCCGAAGCGGGCGACAAGATCAACCAGACAAGCAAGGAACCACGCAATGACCATCACCAAACTGACCACCACCGCCTGTGCTTTCGTTCTGACGCTGGGTATGTTGCCTGCGCATGCGGGTTCGAACCGGGTGATTATTGAACAATGGGGCCGCGACAATGCTGGTGCCCTTGCGCAAACCGGCCACCATCAGCGTGTCACGATTACCCAGCGTGGCCGGGCAAACCTGTCGCTGAGCACGCAAGACGGCGCGCGCAACCGTGTTGTCGTAGGCCAATCAGGCTGCAACAATGTGGCCGACACCGCGCAGAGCGGTCGCCGCAACATTGTCGGCGTCGCGCAATTCGGGTGCCACAACGACGCAACGGTCACACAATCGGGTCACCGCAATGCTGTGGGCGTGATCCAGACCGGCCGTGGAAATACCTCTAGCACCACCCAGCGCGGCACCGGGAATGTGGCCGTCATTATTCAGGATTGACACCGGATTTCACCGGAGAGTCAGCTCCGGGGGCATTGCTGCCCCCGGAAGCAATCCGCAAAAGGAGCTTGATATGGACTTCTCTAAACTCTCGATACCGGTTTTTGCGTTGGGCCTGACCGCATGTAGCGCAGGGCTGGCGACACCTACGACTTTTTCAGGGCCGTCTGCCACAGGGTGTGACCTGGCTCTGCACGGTCGAGGAGGTGCTCTCGTGCTAGAGGCCAAAGCTCTTGGGCCGCACGCGGCGTTCGGACAATACCAGTTTACGCTTGAACACCGGTCTTCTTCTGGAACTGCAAGCATACGGCAGAGCGGTGATTTCGTGATCTCGTCAGAAACTGGCGAAAGCCTGACAGAGATCGCCCTCTCAGGTGCAGACACGCCCTTCGATGCGAAACTTGTCGTTACGATTGGGGGCGAAACCCATACTTGCGCCCGCGCAGGCCTATGAGGAGACTGAAAATGAAGACACCTCCTAGCATTTTGCCCTTGATCGCAGCGCTTTCCCTGTCCGGTTTTGCCGGACCTGCCGCCGCAGACATTCAGGCCCTAGCCTTGCAAATGATATTGGGCCGGTCTGCACCTGTGGCGCTTGTAGAGCCGTCCGACAATCGGGTTTCGGTGCACCAGACCGGGGACAACAACAGGGTCTTCATGCGCCAACACGGCTCAGGGCACAGCGCGGACATCACCCAGTTGAATGGCGACAATACGCTGTTCGTTGTCCAAACCGGGCGCCGTTCCAGCGTGACCACCACCCAGCATGGGGGAGAGCAAGGCTTCATCTTCGTCTACGGCCATTAGGCATACCGGGGCCTATGCGGGGTTTCGTATGGGGCGCAAAGGCGCTAAGGCAAACGCAAGACTGGCCTTGCCCTTTGAAAGTATGGACCCCGTGCTGCCTGAACCTTCTCGCAAGACCCAAGCGTGTAATGACCGAGAGGTAGCGCGCTGGTTATGGGCGGGCTTCATCCGAAAACGGGTGCATTTCATCGCGTTTGCGGTTTTGTTCATGGTTATCGAAGCGGGCATGCTTGGGGCGTTCAGCTACCTCGTGCAGCCTATGTTCGACGATGTTCTGGTCGAAGGCGAACGCGCGCGGGTGTTCCTTGTCGCTTTTGCCATGGCCGCGGTGTTCTTCGGGCGTGCGCTGGCGCGACTGGTACATAAATCCATCATGTCATGGCAGGCCGAGAGCGCTATGGCAGAGTTGCAAGGCGATCTTCTGGCGCATTTGTCACGGCTCGATCAGGCGTTTTTCAAGCTGCACGCGCCGGGAGTTCTGATTGAGCGGGTACGCGGCGACTCGATTGCCATGTTGATGGTGTTCAACGGGCTGATCACGGGCGCCGGACGGGACGGCGCTGCCGTTATCGTTCTGCTGGGTGTTGCCCTGTGGACCGATTGGCAATGGACCTTGGCGGCCATTGGCGCAATTCCGGTCGTCGTGATCCCGATTCTGGCGCTGCAACGCTTCATCCGTCGTCGCTCACGCGAGGCGCGGTTGGCCGCCGCCGATGGGTCGAACCGTCTGGACGAAGCCTTTCATGGGATCGCAACGATCCAGTTGACGGGCACCGAAACACAGGAATTGGGGCGGTTCCGCCAGATTATGGAGACCTTCGCCCGAAAGGCGACGCGCGCCGCAGTTGGGCAGGCTTCGGTGAGCACGGTGATGGATTTCGCAGCCGCGCTGGGCTTTGCGCTTGTTCTGATCGTGGGTGGCTTCCAGATCATTGAAGGCACGCGCACGGTGGGGCAGTTTATGTCGTTTTTCACCGCGCTGGGCCTGTTATTCGACCCTATGCGCCGCCTGTCGGCGCTGTCGGCAGAGTGGCAGAACCTGCTCGCTTCGCTTGAGCGTACGCATGCGCTTTTGCAGATCGCTCCCAAGGTGGTGAGCCCGGCTATCCCCACGGCAACGCCGCCCGCGCGCGATGCAGCGCGGGTCGAGTTGCGCGATGTTACCTTCGGCTATGATGACACGCCTGTTCTGTACGGGCTGTCGCTGCTCGCTGAGGCGGGCCAGACCACCGCGATTGTCGGGCCTTCAGGCGCGGGCAAGACCACCATCTTCACGCTGCTCACGCGCTTGGCCGATGTACAGGCCGGGCAAGTTTTGATCGGGGGGCAGGATGTGCGCGACTATGACCTGTCAGACCTGCGGGGCTTGTTTTCCGTTGTCAGTCAGGACACCGCGCTGTTTGACGAAACCATTCGTGACAACGTCGCCTTGGGCGCGGGTGCGGTGAGCGACGCTGCGCTGCAAGCCGCTTTGACTGATGCCCATGTGGCTGACTTCTTGCCGAACCTGCCCGACGGTTTGAACACATTCGCTGGCCCGCGGGGCTCGTCCCTATCTGGTGGGCAGCGTCAGCGCGTGGCGATTGCGCGGGCGCTGTTGCGCAATGCGCCGATCCTTTTATTGGACGAGGCAACTAGCGCGCTTGATGCAAAATCAGAGCTTTTGGTGCAAGACGCGCTGGACCGTCTGGCCCAAGGCCGCACGACCCTTGTAATCGCGCATCGGCTGTCGACGGTGCGCCGTGCCGATAAGATCGTGGTCATGGATCGGGGCCGCGTGGTCGAGCAAGGCACCCATGACGAACTTCTTGCGCAGGGCGGGGCTTATGCGCGGCTATACGCCATTCAGTTCGGGCAAGACGAGCAGGCTCAGGCGAATTCGCCCTGAACGCACCAGCCGTCGCGCTGGGGCGTGTGAAACAGCCACAGCCGCGCGCCCCGGTCGGTCTGCACGCGCCAGTAATCGCGCAGGCCAGAGCGCCAGTTCGGATCATCCAGCCACCATTCGGGGGTAATGCGCTCTGGCCCGTTTGCCGCCACCACCTGCCATGTTTGCCCACGCCATTTGAACCGGCGCGGCACCGCGCGTCCGCTGCCCGCAATGGGTTCGGGCGGGAACAGCACCAGCGGGCGCAGGGGCGTGCCGCGCGGCCAATCCGGTGCCGGGTCGCTATAGGCGGCGGCTGCGATGGTGAACGCCTTTTCGGGGATGTGGCTCTCGGCGGGCAGCACGCGCTGGACATGGTCAAACCCCAGACGGTTGCTCAGCCGCGAGATCAGGTCCGCCAGATCATCTTGCGCCTGCGCACCGCCGGTCGTGACCTGCTGCAAGGGCAGGGGGCTTGTGTCGGGGGCGCTTAGCCGCATGCCGTCAATACCAAAGCCTGCATTCACCCCATCGAGTGCGCGGTCAAACAGCGGGGTCATATCGCCCGCGTCACGCATGGGCCGCGCCATCCGGATTTCCAGCCGCACTGACTGCCCATCGACGCGCGACAGGTCCAGCACCAGCCGCCGTGCGCCCATCTCGGCGCGGTGCAAGTGCTGGCAGAGCCGCTCGAGAAGCCGCGCGAGCGCCGCTTGTAGGTCGCCCAGGAGGCCGATGGGTTCGGGCAGCGACAGCCTCACGGCCATCACGGGCGGTGCGGGTGGTGGTGCGACCGGTTCGGGCAAGTCCCCCATGGCCTGATCCAGCCGTTGCAGCAACGCGGCCCCAAAGCGCCGGGCCAAGGGCGCGCGCGGCATCTGCGCCAGATCGCGTACCCGGCGCAGGCCCAGCCGTTCCAGCGCGGCCAGCGTTTTCTGGTCCAGCCGCAATGCGGCTAAGGGTAACGGCCCAAGGGCCGCGCGCGCGCCACCGTGCGGGATAATCCCCCCCCGAACGTGGCTGGGCCCGACATGCGCCATGGCCCAAGCCGCGCCGCGCGTATCGGCCAGCCCGGCGCGTACGGCAAACCCCATGCGTGCCAGCCGCGCCAACAAGTCGTCCATAAGCACCGCTTCGCCGCCCATCAGATGCGCGGCACCGGTGATGTCCAGCGCCAGCCCGTCCGTGCCGTCACACGCGGCCCAAGGGCAGTAGCGCAGCGCCCAGCGGCGCAGGCTTTCCAGCGCCTGCGCGGTGCGGTGGGCATCTGCGGGCCGGGTCAGCAGATCGGGACAAATTGCGCGCGCATCGGCCAGCCCCATGCCACGCGCCAGCCCCAGCGCCTCTGCCTGCGCGTTCAGGCAGACCAGCCGTTCCGCCCCGCGCTGGCGGTCGATAATGGCAAAAGGCGCGTCCAGCCCCAAGCGGCGCAAGGCAAGCTCGGATTGCAAGCGGGGCAGCCAGATCACGATGATACGGCGTTGGGCGGGCATAATGATTCCAGATGTTCCGCATTTGTTCTATACAATTTGCGCAACGAGGTCGAGCGTCTGGTGCATTGCAAATCGCGCCCTGATGCCGCATATCCCCTCAAACTGCGTTGGAGTGGGTCGATGAACTATCTGGAATTCGAAAAGCCCTTGGCCGAGATCGAAGGCAAAGCTGCCGAATTGCGCGCCATGGCCGCCGCCAACCCCGATGTGCAGATCGAAAAAGAAGCCGCAGCCTTGGACGCGAAAGCGCAGAAGATGCTGGTGGACATGTATAAAGCTCTATCCCCATGGCGCAAATGCCAAGTTGCGCGCCACCCCGACCGGCCCCATTGCAAGCGCTATATCGAAACGCTGTTCGATGAATTCACACCGCTGGCAGGCGATCGTGGCTTTGCCGAGGACGAGGCGATTATCGGTGGGTTGGCGCGTCTGAACGGTCGCCCCGTCATGGTGATCGGCCAAGAAAAGGGCCACGACACGCAAAGCCGCCTGCGCCGCAATTTTGGCATGGCCCGGCCCGAAGGCTACCGCAAGGCGATCCGGTTGATGGATATGGCTGACCGCTTCCGCCTGCCGGTTGTGACACTGGTCGACACGCCCGGCGCCTATCCCGGCAAAGGTGCGGAAGAGCGCGGCCAAGCCGAAGCTATCGCGCGGTGCACGCAGAAATGCCTGTCGCTGGGTGTGCCGATGGTGTCGGTCATCATTGGAGAGGGCGGGTCTGGTGGCGCGGTGGCGCTGGCCACGGCCAACCGCATCGCCATGCTGGAACATTCGGTTTATTCGGTCATCAGCCCCGAAGGCTGTGCGTCGATCCTGTGGAAAGACGCCGAGAAAATGCGCGAGGCAGCGGAAGCCCTGCGCTTGACCGCGCAAGACCTGCTGAAGCTGGCAGTCATCGACCGGGTCATCCCCGAACCCATGGGCGGCGCGCAACGTGACCCGGATGCTACCGTGCGCGCGGTGGGCAGCGCCATCGCGGCCATGCTGGCCGAGATGGATGGCAAAAAGCCCGACGTGCTGCGCCGCGACCGCCGTCGCAAGTTTCTGGACATGGGCAGCAAGGGGCTGGCGGCTTAACCGTCACCCATCTCGCTGTCATCGGCTTGGCCCAGCAGATGCTCGGGCATCGCCTTGCGGCTGCGTGCGCCCAATTGGCGTAGCTCGTCCGCCTGCCGCAGCACATTGCCTGCCCCGGTCGACATGCGCTTCATCGCTTCGGCCTGACTGTCGCTTGCCTTTTGCAGGTGCTTGCCGATGTCGTCGATGCTTTCGACCACCGACACGAATTTGTCGTGCAGCTTGCCCGCACGGTCCACGATCACTTCGACATTCTTGTTGCGGGTGTCGATGGTCCAGAGGTGATCCACGATCTTCAAGATCGGCATGAGCGTGCTTGGCGTCAGGATATGGATGCGCTTTTCGGCGGCTTTCAGCACCAGATCGGGAGCGCGCGACAAAGCGGCAGTCAGTGCGCCCTCAATCGGCAGGAACATCAGCACAGAGTCGATATTGTCGAACCCCAACTGGTCGTAGGATTTGCGCGACAGCCCCGTCATGTGCGCGCGCACGGCGGCGACATGCCGTTTGAGCGCCTCTTCTTCGGCCACAGGGTCTTCGGCGGCCATCATCATGTCTTGATAGGCCACCAGCGTGACCTTGGAATCGATGACCACATCGCGCGCGCCCGGCAGATGCACGACAATGTCGGGCACAAGCCGCTGCCCGTCTTCGTTGGTTCTGGTGGCTTGCTTGGTGAAATGCGTCCCTTCGATCAGCCCGGCGGCTTCCAGCACGCGTTCCAGAATCGTCTCGCCCCAATTGCCTTGGCGTTTGCGGTCGCCGCGCAAGGCCAGCGTCAGGCTGTTGGCCTCTTTGGACAACTCGTTTGCCTGCGCCTGCATGAGCTGAATCTGCTGGCCAAGGCTTTGGCGTTCCTTCTCCGCTTTCTCGGTCATGTCTTTCAGGCCGGATTTCAGAAAGCCCAACTCTTGCTTGAAGGGCGACAGCAGCTTTTCCAGTTCGTCCTTTTGCGCCTGTGTCGTGACGCGACCCTGATTTTGCAGAATTTCAGAGGAAATCGCCTTGAACTGGTTGATGAATTGCGCGCGGTTCTGCTCGATTTCTGCGGTCAGTTCGGCATGTTTGTCGCGTTGGCTGCGCAAGGTTTCTTCCAGCACGCGCTTGTCGGTCGAGAGAGCGGCATTGGTCTCGCGCAACATGGCGAGTTGGTCTTGTGCGGTGCGCAACTCTGAATCCAGCCGCGCTAGCTGCTCTTTGCGGCCTGTCTCTGCCTCTTGCAACGCGGCGGCATGGCGATGTTTGGCGGCTTCCAACTGGTCGCTGATATTGTCGCATTGGGTGCCCAACCGGGCGCTCGTAATCTGCTCAGCCGAAAGTGCTGCGCGCAGGCTGTCGCGTTCGCCTGTCACCTGCGCAAGCGCGCTTTGCAAATGCGTCACTTCCGTCTTTGCGCGCGCCAGATCGGCGGAGAGCTGAGGATCGATTACCGGCTTGGGCGGTTTGCGGAACACCAGAAACAGGATGGCGATCACTGCCAAGGCCAGCAAGATCAGGATCACCTGCTCGGAATTGACCAGAATATCTTGCCAAAGCTGTTCCAGACTGGCTTGCACGTGGCACCTTTCACAATTTCGGAATGTGGCCCCGACCTCGCCTGTCTAGGTGTGGAAAGTCAAGGCGCCCGTCATCCGGCTTGGTATTTGGCAAAGGGGAACCGCGCGCGAAAATCGTCTTGTGGCGTTCGGGCGAATAATGCTATTCGGCAAACCAGAGCGGGTATGGTGTAGTGGTAGCGCGCCGGCTTCCCAAGCCTGAAGTGCGGGTTCGATTCCCGCTACCCGCTCCAGCCAATCCAAAAGGTATCTTTCGGTTATCTCTGCTTTCGGGCAGATTGCACCCAGTGAAATTGGGTTGGATGACCAGTGCCGAAGGTGTCAGCAACAGAACAGGCGTTTCTGGATCAGCTTGTCAGCGGATCGGCGGCCCGTCCCGGCGTGCCGGGGCAGGGCAGTTTCGAGCGTTGTTCGCCAATGTTTCTGAGCGCCGATTTCAAAACCGGCACAACCCATGACCAATTGGGTGCCGACGGCGCGTTCCGGCGCAAATGGGGCCGATGGGCGCAGATGGCGGACAGCCACAAACCGATGCGTAGTCTGGGCGTGTTGCAGGCCCTGCAAGCCATCGGCGCGCGCGGGCGGGTGCACATGGACCTGCAAGATGCGCGCATCTTTGGCACAATGCAGCGCCCCTTGCCCGAGCCAGTGATATGTTATTGCCGTTTACCAGAGGCGCAGAATATCGCGCTATGGCCCTTGCCGCGCTACCACGACATCGGCACCCAGCGGTTTCTGGGCAAGACCCCGCCGGATACGCTGGATTTCGATGAAAAACGTGACGCAGTTGTCTGGCGTGGGGCGCTTTCCGGCAAGACACGACCGCTTGCGCCCGGTGGAAAGAATTGCATGGCCTTGCTCTCGGCGCTGGAGGCCGCAACTTCGGTCGATGATGCGGCCCCGATGGTCGACGAGTTACGGCTGAACCTGCGCTTTGGCACGGTCTTCGACCGCGCGGATGACCCCGATTTCGACCTGGGCCTGACATGCGACGAGCCGATGACCAAAATCCTGAACCGACATAATCTTGGCCATCTTGCAAAGCCTTGGAAGCCAATGTCCTTTCAGCGTCAGTTTCGCTACATTCTCAGCATGCGGGGTAATGACACCGGGTCAAATTTCATCCCGGCTTTGGACAGCAATTCGGTCGTGCTGCACGAAGAGGACGGGTGGGAGTTGTTCTATTCCACCGTCATCCGCCCGTGGGAGCATTACATCCCGCTTGCGCCTTTGCTAAGCGATTTGGACGCAAAGCTGGAATGGGCACGCTCTAACCCGCTAGAATGCAAAGCGATTTCTGCGCGAGCGCGTGCCGTCTGCGCGCTTCTTGGTGATGCGCGGCTACGCGAAATGCACCTGCGAGGCGTCTATGATGGCTACCGTGCTCTGGCGGGTTAGCACGAAGTCGCGCCACTGACGTGGCGGAAAGCTGCTTTTGGTTGCAAAAGCGACAATGCCCTCTCGACTTGGGGCAATTGTGCTGGCAACCTGTGGCAATTCCGCGCGGTCCCTGATGGGCTGGCCGTGCAGGGACAAAGAAAAAACGACATGGGAGATACGACATGACTGCCATTTCCTTCCGCGGAGGGCTGCGTGGCGCGCTGCGCTTGGCTTCGGTATCGGCGCTAGCGCTGACCTTGGGCGCTGCCGCTGTCAGCGCCGAAACCATCCGTTGGGCCCGCGTGGGCGACTCGCTCACAATGGACCCTCACAGCCAGAACGAAGGCCCCACGCACACGCTGGCGCACCACATCTATGAAACGCTTGTGGGCCGCGCGACCGATGGGTCGCTGACGCCGCGTCTGGCGACCGAATGGGGCATCAGCCCCGATGACAGCACCGTCTGGGTGTTCAAGCTGCGCGAGGGTGTGACCTTCCATGATGGCACCGCGCTGACCGCCGAAGACGTGGTCTTCTCGCTGAACCGCGCGCGCGGCGAAACGTCGGATATGAAGGGCCTGCATGCTGGCGTGGTCGAGGTGACCGCCCCCGACGCGATGACCGTTCACATCAAGACCGAGGGTCCGGCACCGCTTTACGTGCAAAACCTGACCAACACCTTCATCATGTCGAAAGCTTGGGCCGAAGCGAATGGCGCGATTGAGGCGCAGGATTTTGCCGCCGGTGAAGAAAGCTTCGCCGTGCGCAACGCCAACGGCACCGGCCCCTACATGCTGGTCGAGCGCGAGCCGGAAGTGCGCACTGTCTTGCAGGTGTTCGAGGGCCATTGGGACGCATCACCCCAAGTGACAGAGATCATCTATACCCCGATTGCCGAAGCCGCGACCCGCGTTGCCGCGCTTCTGTCGGGAGAGGTCGACATCGTGCAAGACGTGCCGGTGCAAGATATCCAGCGTCTGGAACAGACGGACGGGATCAAGGTCGAATTCGGCCCTGAAAACCGGACCATCTTCTTCGCCTATGACATGGGGTCCGAAGATTTGCTGACCGCAAGCGTGGATGGCAACCCTTTCGCCAACCCGCTGGTGCGCGAAGCGATGCATCTGGCCGTGGACCGCGATGCGATCCGTCAGGTCGTTATGCGCGGCCAGTCGCTACCCACGGGCGTAACCATGCCGCCCTTCGTGAACGGCTGGACAGAAGAGCTAGACGCTTACGGCGCGCCGGATATTGAACGCGCGCAGGCGCTGATGGCCGAGGCGGGCTATGCCGATGGCTTCTCTGTCGATCTGCACACGCCCAATGACCGCTACCTGAACGATGAAGCCATCTCTCAGGCGCTGGTCGGGATGTTGGCTCGCATTGGGATCAACGTTAACCTTGTGTCGCAGACCCGCTCCATGCACTTCCCGCTGATCCAGAACCGTGAAACCGATTTCTACCTGCTGGGCTGGGGCGTTCCGACCTTCGACAGCCAGTATGTGTTCGATTTCCTTGTGCACACGACCGAAGACGCGCGCGGCGGCTGGAACGGGTCGCGCTATTCGAACCCGGAAGTCGATGCGCTGATCAAGGCAATGGCCGTTGAGACCGATCTGGATGCCCGCAACGAGATGATCGCCCAAGTCTGGGCGCAGTTGCAGGCGGATCGCGTGTTCTTGCCGATCCACAACCAAACGCTGGCCTATGCGATGCGCGAGGGGATCAACCTGCCGGTGCATCCGGAAAACCAGCCGTCAATGGCAGATGTCACTTTTGACTGATCGCTAGACGACACAGACGCGCGCGAGGCCGTAACGCCCCGCGCGCGTTTCCATTTTTCGGTGCAGGGAACACATCATGCTGGCCTTTGTCCTTCGCAGGGTAGCGCAATCGCTGGTGGTCATGCTGGTCGTGGCGCTGGTGTCCTTCGCGTTGTTTCGCTATGTGGGCGACCCGATCTCGACCATGATGGGGCAAGAAGCCACCATTGCAGACCGCGAGGCCCTGCGCGAGCGGCTGGGGCTGAACGACCCCTTCGTGGTGCAATTTTTCAACTTCGTGACCCGCGCGGCGCAGGGCGACTTCGGCATTTCCTACCGCCTGCAACAGCCGGTGATGGAACTGATCTTGTCGCGCCTGCCTGCCACGTTGGAACTGGCGCTGGTCTCGGGCGTGCTGGCCTTTGTGTTCGGCGTCGGCTTCGGGGTCTACACCGCGCTCAACCGCCGGGGCTGGATGTCGGGCGCGATCATGAGCGTGTCGCTGATCGGCGTGTCGCTTCCGACCTTCCTGATCGGTGTGCTGCTGATCTGGTTGTTCGCGGTTGAACTGCAATGGCTGCCCAGTTTCGGACGCGGCGACGTGGTGGCGCTGGGCGATTGGTGGACGACGGGCTTTCTGACCGATTCCGGTCGCGCCTCTCTTATCCTGCCCGCGATCACGCTGGGGCTGTACCAGATGACGCTCATCATGCGGCTTGTCCGGGCGGAAATGCTGGAAGTGCTGCGCACCGATTACATCAAATTCGCCCGCGCACGTGGGCTGTCGAACCGCGCCGTCCATTTCGGCCATGCGCTCAAGAACACAATGGTGCCGGTCATTACCATCACCGGCTTGCAGTTGGGCGCGATCATCGCCTTCGCAATCATCACCGAAACCGTGTTCCAATGGCCGGGCGTCGGTGCGCTGTTCATCAATTCCGTCCGCTTTGTCGATGTGCCGGTCATGGCGGCCTACCTAATGCTGATCGCGGTTATCTTCGTGGTCATCAATTTGATCGTAGATCTTCTCTATTACGCTGTGGACCCGCGCTTGCGCGTAGACCGCGCTGGCGCTGGGCATTAAGGGGGC
This sequence comes from uncultured Natronohydrobacter sp., assembly GCA_964401005.1. Taxonomy (GTDB): domain Bacteria; phylum Pseudomonadota; class Alphaproteobacteria; order Rhodobacterales; family Rhodobacteraceae; genus Roseinatronobacter. Next base: position 16,454 of record CAYNWX010000084.1, on the reverse strand, counting down.
GCGATGACAACCGATACCCAATCCCGCTTCGCCCGCATCTGGGACAGCGACATTATGTGGTCATTCCGCCATTCGCCCGTGGCGATTGCTGCAGGCGTTGTGGTGGCTCTGATCGCGCTGGCCGCTATCTTTGCGCCATGGATCGCGCCCACCAACCCCTATGATCCGTCGCAACTGAACTTGATGGATGGGTTCACGCCGCCCATGGAACCCAATGCCTTTACCGGCAACAGCTACATCCTTGGCACCGATAACCAAGGCCGCGATGTGCTGTCCACGATCCTGTATGGCACGCGGATTTCGCTGTTCGTGGGTATCTCTGCCGTGCTGTTCGCCATGCTGTTAGGTATTACTGCGGGCTTGATCGCGGGTTATCGCGGTGGCTGGGTCGATGGTCTGCTGATGCGGATTGCCGATGTGCAGCTATCCTTCCCGTCCATCCTGATCGCGCTCTTGATCTTCGGTGTGGCGCGCGGGCTGATCCCGCCTGCCTACCGCGAGACGATGGCAATCTGGGTGCTGATCGTGGCCATTGGCTTGTCGGACTGGGTGCAATTCGCCCGCGTGGTGCGCGGCGCGACCATGGTCGAAAAATCGAAAGAATATGTCCAAGCCGCCCGCGTTGTTGGCGCGCATCCGGCCAAGATCTTGATCAAACACATCCTGCCCAACGTCATGGGGCCGGTGCTCGTGATTGCCACGATCGGGCTGGCGCTGGCGATCATCGCGGAAGCGACGCTTAGTTTCTTGGGGGTCGGTGTGCCGCCCACGCAGCCCTCGCTTGGCACGCTGATCCGCATTGGCCAGCAATACCTGTTTTCGGGCGAGTGGTGGATATTGCTCTTCCCGTCCATCGCGCTTCTGGCGTTGGCGCTGTCGGTCAACTTGTTAGGCGACTGGCTGCGCGATGCGCTGAACCCGAGGTTGCGCTGATGACAGAGGGAAAGATGCAAGATCCGCTTCTCTCGGTCCGCGACCTTGTCGTGGAATTCCCCACGCGGCGCGGCACATTGCGGGCGCTGGACCAAGTGTCGTTCGACATCGCACCCGGAGAGGTGTTGGGCATGGTCGGCGAATCCGGTGCCGGAAAATCTCTGACTGGGGCCGCGATCATTGGGCTTCTGGAACCGCCGGGCCGCATTGCTGGCGGTGAAATCCGCCTTCGGGACGAACGGATCGACAATCTGGCCCCAGAGGCGATGCGCCGTATCCGGGGCCGCCGCATCGGCATGGTGTTCCAAGACCCGCTGACCAGCCTGAACCCGCTTTACACTGTGGCGCAGCAATTGATGCAGACGATCCGCACGCATATGGATGTGACGGAAACCGAGGCCCGCGCCCGTGCCGTGGCGCTACTGGACCGCGTGGGCATCCCTGCCGCTGCGCGCCGGATAGATGATTATCCGCACCATTTCTCGGGCGGGATGCGGCAGCGCGTGGTGATCGCGCTGGCGCTTTGCGCTGAACCCGAATTGGTCATTGCGGATGAACCGACAACCGCTTTGGACGTCTCTGTGCAGGCCCAGATTATCGACGTATTGAAGGAAATCTGCGCTGAACGGGGCGCGTCGGTCATGCTCATTACGCATGATATGGGCGTGATCGCGGAAACCGCTGACCGCGTGGCGGTACTTTATGCGGGACGGGTGGCCGAAATCGGCCCGGTGCGCGAGGTGATCCAGCACGCCCGCCACCCCTATACGCGCGGGCTTATGGGGGCGATCCCGACACTGGAGCAGACCAGCGACCGCCTGGTGCAAATTCCCGGCGCCATGCCGCGCCTGAATGCGATTCCCACCGGCTGCGCGTTCAACCCGCGCTGCGAGCAGGTGTTTGAGCGTTGCTATTCCGAGCGGCCATTTTTGCGGCAGGCCGCCCCGAACCACCAAGTTGCCTGTTGGCTGACAGAGGAGGGCAGCGCATGAGTGAACCGCTTGTGCAGGTTGACGGGCTGACGCGCCGGTTCGATATCTCGGAACCATGGTTGAACCGTGTGTTGGAACGCCAAAGCCGCCAATTCCTGACCGCGAATGCTGATGTGAGTTTCAGCATAAACAAGGGCGAAACCTTCGCGCTTGTGGGCGAATCTGGGTCTGGCAAGTCGACCATCGCCAAGATGATCGTGGGCTTGCTGGCGCCATCTGCGGGCCATATCCGCTTCGATGGGCAGGAGATGGATTTCGCCAGCGGGGCCGATATGCGCGCGCTGCGACGCCGCTTCCAGATGATCTTTCAAGACCCGTTCGCCAGCCTGAACCCGCGCTGGCGGGTGCGCGACATCGTGGCCGAACCCATCGTGACCTTTGGCCTGCTGCAAGGATCAGAGATCACACGAGAGGTGGACCGCCTGCTGGAAGTGGTGGGACTGTCCGCCGCCGATGCCGCGAAGTTCCCGCATGAATTCTCTGGCGGCCAGCGCCAGCGCATTGCCATCGCGCGGGCGCTGTCGTCCAAGCCCGAATTCATCGTTTGCGACGAACCTACATCGGCGTTGGATGTGTCGGTGCAGGCGCAAATCCTGAACCTGATGCGTGATTTGCAGGACGAATTCGGCCTGACCTACCTGCTGATCAGCCATGACCTATCGGTCGTGCGGCACATGGCAAACCGCATCGGCGTGCTCTATCTGGGCCGCTTGGTCGAAGTGGCTGACGCCAAGCGCCTGTTTCTGGAGCCGCAACACCCCTACACGCGCATGTTGCTGGATGCCGTGCCAGACTTGGCGCTGTCGGGGCGGCGGCGCAAGCCCGTGTTGGGCGAGATTCCGAACCCCATCGATCCGCCCTCTGGCTGTGCTTTTCATCCGCGCTGTCCCATGGCTGCGGATATCTGCAAAGCAGAAACCCCGTTGCCGCGTGTCACGCCGACTGGACAGGCGGCTTGTCATTTCGCAGGCCAAGTCGGTGAAGTTGCGTAAACATGTATTGTGGTTACATTTTTTGTTGCCCAGAATCCGATCTGGGCCTAGCTTGTGTAGCGCAGGCAGGAAGATAACCCTGTCTCGGAAGACTTACTCCTCGTTCCCTCCTTTCGGCGGGGTCTTCCTGTCTGCACCGACCGAGCGGGCTTGCAAAATCGTGGCCTAGGCGTGATAACACACCCAGCTTGAAACAGGGTTCAGACCATGCGTGCACGAATTTACCGCCCCGCCCGCACTGCCATGCAATCGGGTACGGCAAAAACCAAGCAATGGGTTTTGTCCTTCGCGCCCTCGCAAGCGCGCAAGATTGACCCACTGATGGGGTGGACAAGCTCCGCAGATATGGACAGCCAAGTTACCCTGCGGTTCGAGGACCGTGACAGCGCTGAAGCTTATGCCAAGGCCCATGGTATTGACTACACGGTGGTCGAACCCAAAACCCGCCGTCCGAATATCCGGCCCACTGGGTATGCAGAGAATTTTGCGACCAATCGTCGGCAGGTCTGGACGCATTGACGGTCTGACCGGAGTATTCCGTTATGCGCATCGGGTATTTGATGAACACCTACCCGGTGACCAGCGCGACATTCATTCGCCGTGAAATCGCAGCTTTGGAAGACTTGGGCGTCACCGTGCAGCGCTTCGCCATCCGACCTTGGAGCGAAGCCTTGGTGGAAGCCGCCGACAAGGCAGAGGCTGCGCGCACCCGTTACTTGCTGGCCCCCGGTGCGGCGCGGTTGATCTGGTTTATGGTTATGGAATCGGTGCGCAATCCGCGCGGCGTGCTGCGCGCCCTGAGTGCCATGTGGAAAATGGCGCGCGCGGCGGGCCATGGAACGCTAGTGCGTCATGTGGCCTATCTGCTGGAAGCGGTGCACCTGAAACGCGCGGCCAAGGGCTGCGATCATATCCATGCGCATTTCACCACCAACACGGCCGCTGTTGCCCTGCTGTGTCATCGGTTGGGTGGGCCGGGGTATTCCTTTACCGCGCATGGTCCGGACGAGTTTGATGATCCCAAAGCGTCATCCATCGCGCTGAAACTCGCCGAAGCGCGTTTTGCCGTAGCGATAACTCAATTTGCGCGCACCCGGCTGGCCTTGGCCGGGGGGGCGGCGATCTGGGACAAGCTGCATGTCGTGCATTGCGGGGTCGATGTCAGCGACATGACCCCCACGCCCCCGCCAGAGGGCGATGCACCATTCGTCTGCATTGGCAGGCTTTGCCCGCAAAAGGCGCAGGTATTGTTGGTGCAGGCTATGGCTGATGTCATGCAAACGCATCCGCAGGCACAGCTGGTCCTGATCGGCGATGGCGAAACACGGACCGAGATAGAGGCGCTGATCGCGCAGCACGGTTTAGCTCATGCGGTGGACTTGCGCGGCTGGGCCGATGGTGACGCGGTCAAAGCCGCGTTAAAGGCGGCGCGCGCGATGGTGCTGCCCAGTTTCGCCGAAGGGTTACCGATTGTTATCATGGAAGCCTTTGCGCTGGGGCGGCCCGTGATTTCCACCTATATCGCGGGCATTCCCGAATTGGTGGACCGCGAAGCGGGCTGGTTGGTGCCCGCGGGCGATGTGGCGTCTTTGGCAGATGCGCTGCGCAAATGCCTTGAAACGCCTACGCACCGTCTGGAAGCGATGGGCGAAACGGCCCGAAAACGCGTGGAAGAGCGCCATGACCTGCGCGACAGCGCGCGCAGGCTGAGGGGGTTGTTTGAAGGTGCGACCAATTAGCCGCCCCCGCGCGCGGGTTTAGTCGCGCAGCAACTCGTTGATCCCGGTTTTCGACCGAGTCTGCGCATCCACCCGCTTCACGATCACCGCGCAATAGAGGTTCACGCCGTTCTTCGATGGCATGGACCCAGCCACGACCACCGAATAGGGCGGCACTTCGCCATACATAACCTCGCCAGTTTCACGGTCGACGATCTTGGTGGATTTGCCGATGAACACGCCCATGCCCAGCACGGACCCGGTCCGCACGATGCAGCCTTCGACCACTTCGGACCGCGCGCCGATGAAGCAATTATCTTCGATGATGGTCGGGCCGGCCTGCATCGGCTCCAGCACGCCGCCAATGCCCACGCCGCCCGAGAGGTGCACATTCTTGCCGATCTGCGCACAGCTTCCCACGGTTGCCCAAGTATCGACCATCGTGCCGCTATCGACATAGGCACCAAGGTTCACGAAGGACGGCATCAGCACCACGCCGGGCGCGATATAGGCGGATTTGCGCACGATGCAGTTGGGAACGGCACGAAAGCCCGCGTCTTTCCATTCTTTCTTCTTCCAGTCGGCGAATTTGCTGTCGACCTTGTCCCACCATGTGCCGCCCTGCGGGCCGCCTTCGTGCTTTTCCATGTCTTTTAGCCGGAACCCCAGCAGCACGGCTTTCTTGGCCCATTGGTTGACATGCCAATCGCCATTTTCTTGCCGTTCGGCCACGCGCAGCTTGCCGCTATCAAGCGCCTCTAGAGTTGCTTCAATGGCGTCGCGGGCCTCTCCCTTGGTGTCGGGGGTGATCGTGTCGCGGGCGTCCCACGCGGCTTCAATCGCGGTTTCGAGGGCAGCTTTGTCGGTCATAGGGGCGCTCCATGGCTCTGGTCATCAGGGTGTCACGCGTATAGCGTTACAGCCTGACAACCGCAATTGCCGCAAAGCCCGCCCGGAGGCCCATTTGAAAGACCGCGACATTCGTCACCCGTTCCCCGATGCCAAGCAGGATATGGACATGTGGGACGATGTGCCAGACACGGCGCAAACGCGGCACCCGGCTTATCGGCTTGCCTTTGCAGACCCCGATTTCCTTGTGCGCGACGAGCTTCGACCGGTGCGGTTGCAACTGGAATTGCTCAAGCCTGAATTGCTGATGGCAGAGCGTGGCATTCAATCCACCATCGTCATGTTCGGGGGCGCGCGCATTCCCCGGCCAGAGGATGCGGCAAAAGCCCGCACGCCCGCTTTGGCTGAATTGTCACGGTTCTACGAGGAGGCGCGCAAATTCGCCTACGAGATGACGCTGCGCTCGGTGCAGGCTTATGGGCGCGAGGATGTCATCATCACTGGCGGCGGTCCGGGTGTGATGGAGGCGGGCAATCTGGGTGCGGCGCAGGCAGGCGGTGTTTCTATTGGGTTGAATATCGTTCTGCCACATGAGCAGGCGCCAAACCCGCACGTCACGCCGGACCTGTGCTTCAACTTTCACTATTTCGCCATTCGCAAGATGCACTTTCTAATGCGCGCTAAGGCGATCACGGTGTTTCCGGGCGGGTTTGGCACGCTGGATGAAACCTTCGAGGCGCTGACCCTGATCCAGACCAAACGTATGGCCAAGCTGCCGTTTATCCTGTTCGGGCGCGAATTCTGGTCCAAGGTCGTGAATTGGGAGATGTTGGCAGAAGCGGGCACGATCAGCCGCGATGATCTGAAACTGTTTCACATGGTCGACACCGCCGAAGAGGCGATTGCCGTGATCGACGGATTCGAGCCGGATTAATCCCGCGGCGCGGCGGCCCGGCGCAAACGGTCATTGATGGCGGCACCTAGTCCACGCTCTGGCACGGGCGCGATAGCGATGGGTTGGCCTGTTGCATCGGCTTGGTGGAGCGTGACGAACAGAGTGTGTGCAGCCTCATCCAGATCACCCGAGAGGGATAGCGAAAGGGCAGCGCTTGGGCATTCAGGGCCAAAGCCGATCCAGATCTCGTTTGGCTTCGGTTCGGTCACGTTCAAACGCACCAGCGCGCGAGGGGCATAATGCGATTGCATCTGTCCCGGCGCGGTGATCTTTGCCCCGTTATGTGTGCGTGGCCAATCGCCTAGCACGGCGGCAATCTGCTCGGCACTGATGCCACCTTCGCGCAGCAACACGGCCTCGTCACCGTCAAAGCCCAGAATTGTCGATTCCACGCCGACAGGGCAGGGGCCACCATCCAGCACCGCCGCGATCCGACCAGCCAGCCCGGCCATGACATGCGCAGCTGTAGTCGGGCTGATCCGCCCCGATAGGTTGGCCGAAGGCGCGGCGACCGGCCCGCCGAATTCTGCCAGTAGCGCACGCGCCAGCGGATGCGCAGGCACACGCAACGCCACTGTGGGCAGACCAGCGGTAACGGCATCGGCCAGTCCGTGACCATCGCGCAGGGGCGCAACAAGCGTTAGCGCGCCGGGCCAGAAAGCTTGCGCCAGTTTGCGGGGCGAATCGGACAGATTGGCAAATTGCGCGGCGGCCTCAAAACTGTCCACATGCACGATCAGCGGATTATGTGCGGGTCGCCCTTTGGCCGCGAAGATGGCTGCGACAGAATCAGGCTTCCGCGCATCCCCTGCCAGTCCATAGACCGTTTCGGTCGGCATGGCGACAAGTTGGCCTGCACGCAAAAGTTGAGCGGCGCGCGCAACGTCTAGCGGGCCTAAAACGGCGGTTTCCGTGTGGTTTTCCATTTGCTGACGCTGCGTTGGGGTTCTGCAAGGGCGAGCAACCCGCTATCAGTAGTGCATCATCCTGTCCAGCCCGACGGAGCGCCCATGCCATACACGCCCCCCTTGCGCGATTTTGCCTTCATCCTTGACCATGTTGCAGGCTTTGCTCAGGTCCGCGACACCGACCGTTTTGCCGAGGCCACGGCGGATACGGTGCAAGCCATCCTGTCCGAAGGCGGGCGGATCTGCGCAGAGGTGATCGCCCCCCTGCGCCGCCCCGGAGATGTCACGCACACCCGGCTGGAAAATGGCGCTGTGGTCAGCCCGCCGGGCTATGCAGAAGGGTTTCGCGCGTTAGCGGAGGGCGGCTGGATCGGTATTTCAGCCGACCCGGAATTTGGCGGAATGGGCATGCCGCAAACCGTGTCGACCGCGTTTTATGAAATGATGGCGGCAGCTTGCCTGTCGTTGCAGATGAACCCGCTTCTGACCCAAGGCCAGATAGAGGCGCTGGAGCATCATGCCTCTGACGACATGAAGGCGCTCTATCTGCCCAAGCTGATTTCCGGCGAATGGTCGGGCACGATGAACCTGACAGAGCCGCATGCGGGCACCGATGTGGGCGCGCTGCGCAGCAAGGCAGAGCCGCAAGATGATGGCACCTACAAGATCAGCGGACAGAAGATTTATATTTCGTGGGGCGATTGCGATTTCACGGGCAATGTTTGCCATCTTGTCTTGGCCCGCCTGCCAGATGCCGCGCCGGGTTCCAAGGGGATCAGCCTGTTTCTGGTGCCGAAAATTATCCCCAATGCAGATGGTAGCCTTGGCCAGCCGAACAGTTTGCGCGTGGTCAGTCTGGAACACAAGTTGGGCATCCACGGTTCGCCGACCTGCGTCATGGAATATGAAGGTGCAACAGGCTGGCTGGTTGGCGCGCCGCATAAAGGGCTCGCGGCGATGTTCACGATGATGAACAATGCCCGTGTCGGCGTGGGTGTTCAGGGCATTGGTGTGGCCGAAGGGGCCTATCAGCATGCGCTGGCCTATGCGCAAGACCGCAAGCAGGGGCAAACGCCGAAAGGGGCGACCGCTATCATCGACCATCCCGATATTCGCCGCCAATTGGCGATCATTCGGGCCGAGATTTTCGCTGCTCGCGCCATTGCGATGGCCAATTGCGTGGCGATCGACATGGCAACGGCGACCGGCGCTGCCGATTGGGCCGCACGGGCAGGATGGCTGACGCCCATCACGAAGGCCTATGGCACAGAAGTCGGGATCACCGTGTCGGATATGGGCATCCAGATCCATGGTGGCATGGGCTTCATCGAGGAAACGGGTGCTGCGCAATTCCTGCGCGATGTGCGCGTGACCGCGATTTATGAAGGCACGAACGCCATTCAGGCGCTGGACCTTGTGGGCCGCAAACTGGGCGATGGTGGCAAGGCTGCATTCGCGCTGCTGGACGAAATGGCGGCAACCGCCGCCGCGTCGGACATGGGCGCGCCAATGACGGGCACGGTGCAGGCCGTGCGCGCAGCGACTGAGTGGATGCTGACGCAGGATACGCTCGGGCGCGCGGGCGGCGCGACCGCTTATCTGCGAGCCTTTGCGCGGGTTTTGGGCGCGCATATGCACCTGAAGGCGGCTCAGTCGGGCCAAGCGCCCCGGATTGCGCTCGCCCGTGTATATCTGGATCACCTGCTGCCCGAACACACCATGCATCTGGCCGCCATGCGCGCTGATCCCGCCGTCTTTATGGACCTTGCGCCAGAGGATCTGGTGGCGTGACAGCCGCCCTGCGCTACCCGTTTGATGCCGCGCCAGACGAAGGCACGGCGCTGGAAATTGCACCGGGTGTGTTCTGGGCGCGGATGCCTTTGCCCATGGCGCTGGACCATGTCAACGTCTATGCGCTGGACGATGGTGATGGCTGGACGGTCTTTGATACGGGCTTTGACACCAAGCGCACGCGCGGGGCTTGGGTGAAGCTGCTGGCGGGGCCGTTGCGCGGCAAGCCCGTTACACGCGTGATTGCCAGCCACCACCACCCCGACCATATCGGGCTTGCGGGCTGGTTTCAGGCCGGGGGCGCGACTTTGGCCACCTCGCGCACGGCATGGCTGTTCGCGCGGATGCTGACATTGGATGACCAAGACCGCCCCCTGCCGGAAACGCTGGCCTTTTGGCATGGCGCGGGGATGGACCCGGATATCCTTGCCAAACGTGCATCGGAGCGCCCGTTCAACTTTGCCGATGTGGTCGCTCCCTTGCCCCTTGGGTTCGAGCGGTTGTCCGAGGGTGACAGTCTGCATGCGGGCGGGCGCGACTGGGATGTGCGGCTGGGGCAAGGCCACGCGCCTGACCAAGTTACGCTCTGGAGCCGCGACTGCAACCTAGTGCTGGGCGCCGATCAGCTTTTGCCCTCTATTTCGCCCAATCTTGGGGTCTATGCCACCGAACCAAATGCCGACCCGGTGGCGGAATGGCTGGACAGCTGCGCGCGGTTCCAAAGCTTTGCGCGGGACGACCATTTGGTGCTGCCCGGTCACAAATTGCCCTTCATCGGCTTGCCGTTCCGGTTGCAGCAAAAGATTGACAACCACCATGGCGCACTGGCCCGTTTGGAAGAGTTTTTGACCGAGCCGCGTCTAGCCAGTGCGTGTTTCGCGCCCTTGTTCAAAAGGCAGATCACCGAAGGTACCTATGGTTTGGCGCTGGTCGAAGCGGTCGCGCATCTGAACCATCTGGAACGTTTGGGCCGGGTGACGCGGTCAATCGGCGATGGCGGCGCATGGTTGTGGCAACGTCGCTAGCGTTGGTCTGCGCAATGGCGCAAAAGGGATGACAGCCTGTCCTCAATACGGTAACTACCAACGCAACAACGCGAACACGGAGAATTTGACATGGCCGACCATCAGCATGGCAAAATGGACACCACGACCCAGCAAAAGACCTTTGATGGTTTTATCCGGATGGTGACTTGGGGCGCTGCGATCAGCATCGGCGTTCTGATTTTCATGGCTCTCGTCAATAGCTGACGCATAACTTTCCAAAGACAGGACTGGTCATGCAGGTAATGGTCCCCCGGCAGGGTCTGTCGTGGTTTCGTGCATTTGCGCTTATGTTGGTTGCGGCCTTCACCTTGGCCGCCTGCGCAGGCGAACGTGTCTGGGCGCCCGATTCCGCCATTCAGGCGGCGCGCTACGTCCATGGTGGGCAAGCCGAACTGACCATTGTCACGATCATGAACTACCGCTCTAAGCGGGGTGACCATACGGCCATGTTCATTAATGCTGATGAACGTGTGCTGTTCGACCCTGCCGGAAGCTGGAAACTGCCCGACGTGCCAGAGCGCAACGACCTTCATTACGGCATATCACCACGAATGGGTGCATCCTTCTACCTGAGCCATACCAGGGAGACGCATTATAGCGTGATTCAGCGTATTCCGGTTTCGATGGAAACTGCGTTGCGCGCCAAGGCTTTGGCCAGTCAGGCTGGCCCAGTGCCGCCCGCGCATTGCGCAATATCGACCGTGCGCATCCTGCGTGAATTGCCGGGGTTTGAAAACCTGCGGTCCAGCTACTATCCGCACAAGCTGATGGAACAGATCGCGGAGATGCCGGGCGTCACAGCCTATGAGCTGCACTATGACGCGCCGGGCCTGCAACAGCAGGTTTATGGCGCGCAGATGCCCCTCTAAGGCCACCTGCGCGGGGGCAGCGCGGATTTAGGCCGCCACCATCATCCCATCGCGCTGCAAATGCGCCAAGGTTTGGTCCAGCGTCTTGCTGGCCCGTGCGATGATCTCGTCAATATCGGCATGCGAGATAATCAAGGGCGGCGCGATGATCATGCGGTCGCCGACATGGCGCATGACAAGGTTGTTCCCGAAAGAATATTCGCGGCAGATATAGCCCGCCGTTCCCGCTTCTGCCGCGAACCGCGCGCGCCGGGACTTGTCGGGCGTCAGCGCAAGGCTGGCCATCATGCCGCGGCTGACGGCCTCGCCCACCAGCGGGTGGTCGGCCAGCCGCGCCCAAGCCTGTGCCAAATAGGGTGCGGTGGTGTCGTGCACGCGGGTGATGATTGCTTCCTCGTCCAGAATGCGCAGGTTTTCCAGCGCCACCGCCGCCGCGACCGGGTGGCCGGAATAGGTATAACCGTGGTTAAATTCATCTTGTGCGATGGTGTTGGCCACCTCGTCACATATGATGGACCCGCCTATGGGCTGGTAACCGGATGATAACCCCTTGGCGATGGTCATTACATGCGGACGAATACCGTAGCTTTGAGACCCGAACCAATGACCAAGGCGGCCAAAGCCGGTAATGACCTCATCCGCGATCAGCAAGATGCCGTAATGGTCGACAATGCGCTGCACTTCGGGCCAGTAGCTGTCGGGCGGAATAATCACGCCGCCCGCGCCTTGGACCGGCTCTGCAATGAATGCCGCAACGTTTTCTGGCCCCAGTTCAAGGATTTTCTTTTCCAACTGGCGCGCCCGCGCCAGCCCGAAGTCGTCCGGCGTCATCTCGCCACCTTCGCCCCACCAATAGGGCTGGTCGATATGTACGATGCCGGGAATGGGCAGCCCGCCTTGGGCATGCATCGCGGCCATGCCGCCCAGAGACCCGCCGCCCATGGTGGAGCCGTGATAGCCATTGCGCCGCGAAATGATGGTGCGCCGCTGTGGCTGGCCCTTCAGCGCCCAGTATTGGCGGACAAGGCGGATATTGGTGTCATTGGCTTCCGACCCGGAGCCTGCGAAAAACACATGGTTCAGACCCTCTGGCGCCAGTTCTGCCAGCTTCGCGGCCAGTGTCAGGGCAGGCACATGGCTGGTCTGGAAAAACGTGTTGTAGAAAGGCAATTCGCGCATCTGGCGGGCGGCGGCTTCGGCCAGTTCCTCGCGCCCATAGCCGATATTGACGCACCACAGCCCCGCCATGCCGTCTATTAACTCTTCACCGTTACTGTCGGTCAGCCGCACACCCTGCGCGCGCGTTATGATCCGCGCACCCTTTTTCCCCAAAGCGCCATTGGCGGTGAACGGGTGCATGTGATGGGCCGCATCCAGCGCCTGCAAGTCGGCGGTGGGCAGCGTATTTGTCAGCGACATTTTCTGCTCCGTGAATTCTATGTGCCGCAGCATAGGAGCGGCGCGTGCAGGGTCAAGCGAAGCTGCATTCCCACTTCATCTTGCCCAAAATACTCAAACCGCCGGGCTTTCGGCCCGGCGGCGCGACATCTCGGCTTGCGCAGTGCTCAGAAAAACGCCTGAAGCCCGGTTTGCGCGCGCCCCAAGATCAGCGCATGCACGTCATGCGTGCCTTCATAGGTGTTCACCGTTTCAAGGTTCACCATATGGCGCATGACTTGGTAATCCTCGGAAATTCCGTTGCCGCCATGCATGTCGCGTGCGTGGCGCGCGATATCTAGCGCCTTGCCGCAATTGTTGCGCTTGATCAGGCTGATCATTTCCGGCGCGGCCTCGGCTTGGTCCATAAGGCGGCCCACTTGCAGCGCGGCTTGCAGGCCAAGGGCGATTTCGGTCTGCATATCGGCCAGCTTTTTCTGGAATAGTTGCGTGCCCGCCAAGGGCTTGTCGAATTGCTTACGGTCCAACCCATATTGGCGCGCAGCGTGCCAACAGAATTCGGCTGCGCCCATGACGCCCCAAGCTATGCCATAACGCGCGCGGTTCAGGCAGCCAAACGGGCCTTTCAGCCCTTCGACATACGGCAGAAGCGCATCGTCGCCGATCTCGACCCCGTCCATCACGATCTCGCCGGTGGTCGAAGCGCGCAAGGACAGTTTACCCACGATCTTGGGCGCGCTCAGCCCCTTCATGCCCTTTTCCAGAACGAAGCCGCGAATGCGCCCGCCATGCGCGTCGGATTTGGCCCAGACGACGAAGACATCGGCAAAGGGCGCGTTCGAAATCCACATCTTCGACCCGGTCAGCTTGTAACCCGTCGCGGTTTTCTCTGCCCGCGTTTTCATGCCCGCGGGGTCGGACCCGGCATCGGGTTCGGTCAGCCCGAAACAGCCGATCATTTGGCCCGAACACAGGCCCGGTAGGTATTTCTGTCGCTGGTCTTCGCTGCCATAGGCGTAGATCGGGTAGATCACGAGCGAGGATTGCACCGACATCATGCTGCGATAGCCCGAATCGACGCGCTCGATCTCGCGTGCGATCAGCCCGTAGGTGACATAGTTCGCGCCCAAACCCCCATATTCCTCGGGCAGGGTCGCGCCCAGCAGCCCGGCTTTGCCCATCAGGGGGAACAGTTCCGGCGCGACCGCCTCTGTCCGGTAGGCGTCGATCACATGGGGTTGCAGAGTGGATTGCGCGAAATCCTGTGCCGCGTCGCGCAACATGCGTTCGTCCTCGGAAAGCTGGCGTTCCAGCCGCAATGGGTCGTCCCATGTGAAGCTGCCAAGTTCGGCAGCGTCTTTGGCTTTCAGGATGGGCTTGTCCAAGGGCATGGCATTCTCCAACATTAGGCGATTTTGGTATGTCTTACCTTGCACAAAGGTAATGATAAAAGGATAAATCAGAAATCTGTCATTCCAAATTGGAATAACTATGTCTTTGCCGCGCCGTGATCTGCCCAGCACGACCAGCCTACAGGCTTTCGAGGCCGTGGCCCGCCTTGGCAGCTTCACCGCCGCCGCGCAGGAACTGGCGCTGACGCAATCGGCAGTGTCGCGGCAAGTGGCCGGGCTGGAGCGGCAATTGGGTGTCACGCTGTTACAGCGCATGGCGCGCGACGTGGTGCCAACCCCCGAAGGCGCGGATTATGCGGCAGCCGTGCGCGGCGCGCTGGGACAGTTGCAGCGCGCGGCCCTTGCCTTGCGCGCCAGCCCAAACCAGTTGACCCTTGCCATTCTGCCCACCTTCGGCACCCGTTGGCTGATGCCGCGCCTGCCGCGCTTCTTGCGCAACCACCCCGACATCACGGTGCATTTTACCACGCGGATCGGGCAGATCGACCTTGCTTCCGAAGGGTTGGACGCGGCTATCCATGCCGGCCGTCCGGACTGGCCGAACACGAAAGCCGTGCTTTTGATGGAAGACCACGTGCAAGCTTGCGCCGCGCCCGCCTTGGCGGTTAATGGCCCCGCGCAGATCGCCCGCAGCCCGCGTTTGGCACTGGCTAGCCGCCCGCGCGAGTGGGCCGACTGGTGCACAGCTCATGGCCTGCCAGATCCCGGCCCGGCGCAGATGGTGTTCGAACATGTCTCGACCATGGCTCAGGCCTGTATCGCGGGGCTTGGCGTGGCGCTGTTGCCGGGCTTCCTGTTCCAGCCGGAACTTGCGCGCGGCGAAGTTGTGCCGCTCGGCGCGCCATGGGCCAATGGCGGAGGCTATTGGCTGATTATGCCGCAATCGGCCCGGCCCAACCCCGCGACAGAGGCTTTCCGCGACTGGCTGCTGACAGAGGTCACGCGCGGCGACGGGGCTTTCGCCTGACCCGTGCTCTTGGTAAGCTGGCCTGTGTCAAACAAGGCTTCCCGCGACCATGAGCAATGATCACGCGAAAACCCGTGTCACGCTGGTCGGGGCGGGGGTGAACATCATCCTGTCCGCGGCCAAGATCGGGGCGGGAATCGTGTTGGCGAGCCCCGCGCTGGTGGCGGATGGGGTGCATTCCCTGTCGGATCTCGTGTCGGATGTGCTGGTTCTATGGGCGCTGCGGCATTCGCATCTCGCGCCGGATGAAGACCATCCTTATGGCCATGGCCGGTTCGAAACTCTTGCGACCTTGGCGCTGTCGGCAGTGTTGCTGCTGACCGGAATCGGCATTGCTTGGGACGCGGCTTTGCGTCTGTTCTCCGGCGATCTAAGTGCACCGGGTGTCTGGGCACTGGGCGTTATAGCGGTGTCGATCGTGACGAAAGAGGCGCTTTTTCATTACACACGCGCGGTGGGCGAACGAGAAGCTTCGCGCATGATCATCGCAAATGCCTGGCACCACCGGACCGATGCACTGTCCTCGGTCGTCGCGCTGGTCGGTGTGGGTGCTGCACAACTTGGCTTTGGCTGGGGAGACCCATTGGCTGCCATCATCATCGCCGCCATGCTGGGCCGCGTGGCGTGGGACTTCGGCAAGGGCGCGGTGGATGAGTTGGTCGACACGCAAGCCCCCGACGGGCTGCGCGCCGATCTGCAAGACAGCCTGAGCCGCACCCCCGGCGTGCAAGGCCTGCGCGATCTGCGGATGCGCCAGCACGGTGCGCGGGCCGTGGCCGATGTGTCGGTCATGGTGGACCCGCACATCACCGTCACCGAAGGCCACCGCATAGCCGAAGCCGCCCGCGCCGATGCGTTGACCCGGATCGACGCGCTGGAAGACCTGATCATCCATGTCGAACCGGCAGGCCATTTCGATGGGTTCGGCGCGACCGAAGCGCCCTTGCGCAGCGAAATCGAGGGGCTGATTCTGACACTGGCGCAGGCGCATCCGATGGTGGCCAGCGTGGCCCGCGTGCAGCTTGGCTATTTCGAAGATGGCCTGCATATCGAAGTGCTGGCCAGCCTTCATACGCCCGCTGACCATGCCAGCACAGAGGCCGATCTGACCGAAACCCTGCGCCAGACCTTGCCGGAATTGCGCGCGCTCAGCCTGCACAGGCAGGCCGACGAGCAGAGCGGCTTGCAAGGCTAGGCCGCGCGCGTCATAACCCGCACATGGCCAAGGCACTGCCCCAATTCACCTGCACCGCTTGCGGCGCGACCCATCGCAAATGGGCGGGACAATGCGATGCTTGCGGCGGCTGGAACTGCATTGTCGAGGAAGCGCCCCTGTCCCGCGGCCCCGGCGCACGGGCGATGAAGGGCAAGACCATCGCGCTTGGGTCACTGGCCGATGCGGAAGCGCCCCCCCCGCGGCAGCAATCGGGCATGAACGAATTGGACCGCGTGCTGGGCGGCGGCTTGGTCGCGGCCAGCGCCATCCTTGTGGGCGGCGATCCGGGGATCGGCAAATCGACGCTTTTGTTGCAGGCCACGGCGGCCTTTGCACGGTCCGGCGCGCGTTGCATGTATATCTCTGGCGAGGAAGCGGCGGCGCAGGTGCGCCTGCGCGCCGCGCGCC
>CAYNWX010000083.1:0-25186 GCA_964401005.1 uncultured Natronohydrobacter sp. | reverse complement strand
GGGCGAAACCCCGCCGGAATACTACGCGCGGTTCATCGCCATGCCCGATATCAGCCTGCGCATTACCGTGGCCGAAGGCACGACAAGCTGGCAGATCTGGGACGGCCTGCGGCAGGCCGAATTCCTGTCCGGCGATCCCGGCGCGCAGCCTGAAGAGGGCTGGCTTGCCCCCGACAGCTACGCCGTGACGCGCGGTCAAGACCGGGCCGATCTGTTGGCGGAAATGCGCCTGCGCCAAGAGACGATTTTGGCAGAATTGTGGGAAACCCGCGCCGAGGGGCTGCCTTATGACAGCCCGTATGAGGCGTTGATCATGGCCTCCATTGTCGAAAAAGAGACAGCGGACCCCGAAGAACGGCCCCAAGTGGCGGGTGTGTTCGTGAACCGCCTGAACACGCCGATGCGCCTGCAAACCGACCCAACGGTGATCTACGGGATCACTTTAGGCCAAGGCACATTGGGCCGCGGCCTGCGCCGGTCCGAACTGGACGCGGTCACGCCCTACAACACCTACCGCATAGACGGCTTGCCGCCGACGCCGATTGCCAATCCCGGTCGGCAGGCGATTGCCGCGGCGCTGAACCCAGATGACACACCTTACCTATTTTTTGTCGCAGATGGCACCGGTGGCCATACTTTCAGCACAAATCTGGCCGATCATAATCGTGCAGTTGCCCGCTGGCGTGAAATAGAGGCTCAGCGCGCGACCGAGAATTGAGTTTTGTGAAGGTGTTTGTATGTCCTCTCAACCGACGCTCACGCGTTTCTTTACGATGCTGGCTTTCGCGGCCTTCGCGTTCCATTTGGCAACGTTGTATCAACTGATGCAGGAAGGGGCGCAAGTTCGTAACTCTTTCAATATTGTCGTGGCACTTGCCGCAGCTCTTGCCGGATGGCGGATCGCAGGTCCGCGCATAGAGAAGAATATCCTCGCCTCTGTTTTTGGCGTTCTGCAAGGAATGATCGTGGCGATATTGTTGGCAGCCATAGCCGGGGCAATCGCGGAAACCTTCCGCCTAGGCTACAAAGTTCGCTACGATGATTTGGGCGAAGCAATGCAGGGTTTTTTTGGCTTTGTGACCGATAAAGTGCAGGACCTTGCGGCACCTGACCTGATGATGCCGATGGCCATCTTCTGTCTTACCTCGGGGATTGTATTGTCGGTCTTGTTCCGGTTGCTTGAAGCACGCAGACTGGCCAAATGAGTTTGCCGATCTTCCTGTTTGGAACCCTCTGCCATGCGCCGTTGCGCGCGGTGGTTTTAGGGTCAGGTTGCGAAGCGCATGCGAAACAAGCCAAAGGCTTTGAAGTCTTGGCCCATGATGGCTACCCTTTGCTGTCTGCCAAGTCCGGTGCCGTTGCAGAAGGTATTGCGCTGACACCAGATGCAGAGCAGCTTTCGCGGTTGGACTATTACGAGGGTTTGTTCGGCTACACGCGCTGTGAAATATCGGATGAGGGTGGTCAAGAGTTCTGGGTCTATTGTCCAGCTCAGGAAGTCGCCTTGATCGGCGCGCCCCAGTGGAGCCTTGCAAACTGGGTCGCACGTCTTGGCGATGCAGCCACACTGGCCAGCGCAGAAGTCATGGCCCTGCGTGCCACGCATAGCGCCGAGAACCTTGCCGTTCGTTACCCGATGTTGTTGTCCCATGCCTGCGCGCGGCTGCGCGGGCGATCAGAGGCGGGACCGCAGACATTGCGCCGCGTAGCCGAACCGGACGATGTTCTGCCAGTCTCGACTTCCCATCCCTATGCTTACTTCTTCGGGGTGCAATCAGATGATCTGCAGTTCCGGCGCTTCGATGGCTCGCTTAGCCCCGTGGTGCGGCGTGCGGCCTTCGTGATGTCGGATGCCGTGACAGTGTTGCCCTATGACCCGGTGCGCGACTGCGTGCTTTTGGTTGAGCAGTTCCGCTACGGGTTATACCTGCGCGATGCCCCCAATTGCTGGTCCCTAGAGGCGATTGCCGGGCGCATAGACCCCGGCGAAACACCGACCGATGCTGCCCTGCGCGAAGCGCGGGAAGAAGCCAAGCTTGATTTCAGTGCTGACCGCTTGGAACTGATCGGACAGGCCTATCCCTCGCCCGGCTGCGTGACAGAATGCTTGTTCCAATTTGTTGCGCTATGTGAGCTGCCGGAAAATGACGGTGCGGTAAACGGACTTGAAAGCGAGGCCGAGGATATTCGGCGCCATATCATTTCTTTCGAGCGGCTGATGCAGCTTGCCCAAAGCGGAGAGGCCCAGAACGGCCCTCTTTTGACGGCCATCTATTGGCTGGCCTTCCACCGCGAGCGGTTGCGCAAAGCCTAGTCGTTCGGCGTGGATTTGTAACGCTCGAACAGTTTTGCCTGCGCTAAAAAGAACGCGAACAATGCCACCGGCAGGCCAAAGGTGCGGAAATTGACCCACATATCGGTCGAGAAATTGCGCCAGACCATTTCATTCGCGCAAGCCATCGCCAAGAACATCAGTGCCAGACGCTTTGTCAGCAAAATCCAGCCCTCATGGTTCAGCGGCAGCGCGCCCTCCATGACCATTTCCAACCAGCTTTGCCCGCGCAGCAGCCCAATGCCCAGCAAAAGCGCGAAAATGCCGTAAATCGCGGTGGGCTTCATTTTGAAGAAGCGGTCATCATTTAACCAGACCGTCAGCCCTCCGAAAACAACCACCATCACCAGCGTGACAAGCTGCATCTTGCTCAGTCGCCCCGACAAGCGCCACAGAACGAAGGTTGCCAGTGTCATCAGCGGGATAAAGGCCGCTGTCAGCAAGATGAACGCGGTATATTCGGTGCCGCCGATTATATAGCTTTGCCCGCGCGTGGTGACATAACCCACGAAGAACAGGAAGACGGGGCCTAGCTCCAGCCCGATCTTGACGGCGGGCGCGACGGTTTTTTCCGACATTGCGTGTGTGATCCGATTTGAAACTGCGCCGCTCAGGACGCGATGCGCAAGACGACATCGCGCCCGCGCTTGTTATACCGCAATT
This sequence comes from uncultured Natronohydrobacter sp., assembly GCA_964401005.1. Lineage (GTDB taxonomy): Bacteria > Pseudomonadota > Alphaproteobacteria > Rhodobacterales > Rhodobacteraceae > Roseinatronobacter. The sequence goes on along the minus strand of CAYNWX010000083.1, from coordinate 22,191 downwards.
CGCTGTCGCCGATGGCGGTCACTTGGCCACCATCCAGCCGCTCGCCCACCTGTACGGTCACAACGCGCCCGTTATCCAGCCGCACCAAGGCGCGGCGCGCGGTTGGCGTGCCCATCACGCCCAACAGATTGATCTGGCGCAGATTGATCGCGCGGGTTTGGGTGGCCGCGCTGCTGACAGTGGCGGAGCTGGGAATACGCGGCGCAACCGACGCGGCCGAAGCCTGCACGATCTGCGCTTCTGGCGCGGGGGGGGCAACTTGCCGAATGCGGGCTGCGGCCAAGGCGCGCTGCACAGTCTGCGAGAACCCGTTCGGCCGGTTCGAGGGGCGCAGCGACGCGGCCACGGCCTGCGGCGTGGCAGAAGCGAATTGCTCTGCCTGCACGGCCGCTTGTTCGGCAATCACTGTGGGGCGAGGGGCGGGCGCGATAAAGGTAAGCGCAACGCCGCCCGGAGGCGGCGTCAGGCTGGCTTGATCTGGGTCACTTGCGCTTTCGTTGACGGCATCATCCGTTGCATCCGGAGCGACTTCATTCGGCGTGTCCAAAACCGGCTCTGGCGCAATTCCCTCTGGGCGGTCGGGCGGTGTAATCGCGGGCGCACCCTCAGTCACATCGATGACAAGATCGCTTTCATCCAACGGGTCAAGCGGATCCTCAGGTGCGGTTTGAGCTTCGGAAACTGCGTCTGCAATCGCCTCTGGTATCACCTCCGGCTCGATCGCAGCCTCAGGTTCCGGAGCAATCCCGGCAGGGCGGGCGGGCGGCACGACGGCGGGGCGACCTTGGGTTACCTCGATCTCAAGTGCCTCCTCGCCCGCGGGCAAGCTTGGCTGGTCCGGGGTAGGCTGGACCGGGGCTGGCTCTGCCAGAACTGTCGCTTCATCTTCAACCGGCGCAACGGCCTGTCCTGCCTCTTCACGTAAGGGCGGCAAAGCGGTAGAGGCGAATGGTGCGGGAGGGGCTTGGATTGCGGGCAGATTGCCCGGCGAATCTGGCGCAATGGCCCGGACCGAGCGGAGCGCGGCCAACCTTCCGGCATCCGCCTGCGGGCTGGCTACTTCAGGTTGTGCAATCTCAGCAGCAACGGTGCCCTCGGAAGGCTCTGCGCCCGTCTCTGGCGCACTTCCTTGCGCCTGCGCGGTATCAGTCGCACCCAAGGCGGCCTCTATCTGTTCAGATTCTTCTGGTGCTGGGTCGGGCAGGGATAGCGGATCAGGGGCAGCTACCTCGGTCGTGGTTTCCGCGGGCAGCACTGGTTGGGCGAGATCTTCAATCGGTGCCCGAGAAAAGTAGAACGCCCAGATTGCAACGGCCAACACCAGCATCAGCGCGGCGCCACTGATCAGCAATGCGCGCTTCGGCAAGGACGGTTCCACGACCGCACCACCGCGCCGTGCTCCAAAGACGGTCAGGCGCTCTGCCTCGTTGTTTGAGCGTGGCTTCTCTGCTGCTGCTCCTACGGTCTTTGACGCCACCTTCGGGGCGCCCATGCTAGGTTTTGCAACGGGCCTTTGTGCCGGGGCAGAAGCCGGCTGCCTGCGCGCGGCGTTTGGGGCAGACTTGGCCTGTGACGTCGGTTCTGAGCGTGCCACTGGCGCATCAACCTTGGGCGCATCCTTGGCCGGATTCGGCGCTATTTTCCGGCCAAGTTGATCGGTCGCGTTGCGCAATCCGCTTCCGGCCTTCACGACCGGTGCGGCAATAGAGGCGCGAAGCTTTGCAGCCAAAGCAGCCCCACCAATGCTGCCCAGCGACAGCCCCCGCGCTTTTGAGAGCGCCTTAAGCGTCTTGCTGGGTGGTGCAGGATTGCCAAGAGCTGACGCCGAGGGCATCTGGTCGTGTGAATGAGATGACGCAGAGGTCGGGCCCGAAGGTACGGGTGCGGCACGACGTGATCGGAACGAAACAGACGTGTCCGCAACCTTGGGGGCGACATCCGTCTTGTTGGTTTCGATCGTTGCAGACGCATCTTTTACTGCCGGCTTCACCAAAAGCGGTTCTGCCGGTGTGGGTGTGCTTGGAGCCTGAGGTGTCGGCGAAGCCGCGCTCTCGGTCAAGGAAGCTGACTTGCTTGGGGCTTCCACAGCGTTTTCGGTGGTATTTGAGGCTTCAGAAGCCGTGCGCGTGGGTTCCGAAATCTCGTCAGCGGTTGATGCTGTATCTTGGTTGGCCGCAACTATGCCCGTTTCACGCAGGATCGGACCGCCACGACCCAGCTCAGCCGGGTCCAACCGCACACCGCGTGCGGTTTTAAAGAACGGCTCTTGCGCAAAGCCACGCGCTTCGGGCGCTGCCACAAAGCAAACCGGGTTTAACCCCTGAGAGCTGGCTAAATCTTCGGCTTCTATCAGCGTTTCGCGCGCCACAACGGCGGCCAAAACGCCGTCACCTTGTGGTATCCAGTCGAAATCCAGCTCTTCAACGGGGTAGGGGGTCTTGCCATGCAAGGCCGCGCGAATGGCCGCATCGTCTTGGGCAACTGGCAGGTGGGTGTAGAGGATCTGGTCGTCGGGGATGACCAGTTTCGTCACGATGCCATCAGGTGCCAATGCGTGGGCCTTGGCGACAAGACCTTGCATCTGAACGTCCAGATCAGGCGCGTCCATTGGGACCGCGCCCACCCGCAACCAACCGGCTTTGTCACGCTGCCACAGCGTGATGCCAAGTTCCGTCAAGCCAAGGGCAAAATTTGGTGTCATGACGTGCCCTTAGCAAATTCCAGACGATATCGGGAGTCGGAAAACCCCGTTGCACAAGCTTGTAGCGAAAAATTGCTTAACCGCGCAATGGCTTGCCTTGCGCGATCAAGCTTCATGTTTCAGGCGGTGGCCTTTGCCAGCGCTTGTTCCAGATCGGCGATAATGTCATCCGCGTTTTCCGTGCCGATGGACACGCGCACGACATTCGGCCCAGCCCCGGCGGCGATTTGCTGCGCTTCGGTCAATTGCCGATGCGTGGTCGAGGCCGAGTGAATGATCAGCGAGCGCGTATCGCCAAGATTGGCAACATGACTGAACAATTCCACCGAATCGATCAGCTTGACGCAGGTGTCATACCCGCCTTTCAACGCGAAGGTGAACAAGGACGACGCACCCTTGGGGCAAATCTTGGCTACCCGGTCGAAATAGGGCGAGGATTTCAGCCCGGCATAAGTGACATGCTCGACTGCCGGGTGTTGCTCCAGCCATTCCGCGACCTTGATCGCGTTTTCGCAATGCCGCTCCATCCGCAAAGACAGGGTTTCAATGCCCATCAGCGTGTAATGTGCCGCTTGCGGGTTCAATGTCATGCCCAGATCGCGCATGCCCACGGCAATGGCGTTGAACATGAAGGCCATTGGCCCCAGCGCTTCGTGAAAGTTCAGCCCGTGATAGGCGGGTTCGGGCTGCGACAGGCCGGGGAATTTATCGTTCGCAGACCAGTCGAACTTGCCAGAATCGACGATGCAGCCGCCGGTTACGGTGCCGTTGCCCGTCAGGTATTTGGTCAGCGAATGGATGACCAAGGTCGCGCCATGCTCGATCGGGCGGCACAGATACGGCGTGGCGGTCGTATTATCCACGATCAGGGGAATGCCGTGCTTGTCAGCAATCGCGGCCAGTGCGGGGATGTCCGCGATATGGCCGCCCGGATTGGCGATGGATTCGCAGAATACCGCGCGGGTTTTGTCGTCAATCGCGGCTTCCACGGCCGCCGTATCGTCAATATCGACAAACTTCGCCGACCAGCCGAAGCGCTTTATAGTCTGGCTGAACTGCGTGACCGTCCCGCCATAAAGCCGGCTGGACGCGACAATGTTCAGCCCCGGACCCATGATGGTAAACAGCGCCAAGATTTGCGCGGCATGGCCAGAGGAACAAGCGACCGCGCCGGCGCCCCTTTCAAGGGCCGCCATCCGGTCTTGCAGGGCAAAGACCGTCGGGTTTGTCAGGCGAGAGTAAATATAGCCCACTTCCTGTAGGTTAAAGAGCGCGGCCGCATGATCGGCGTCGCGGAACACATAGGCCGTAGTCTGATAAATCGGAATTTGCCGCGCACCCGTCGCCGGGTCCGGGTTTGCGCCAGCATGAATTTGCAGGGTCTCGAAAGCTTGCGGTTTGTCGCTCATTGGCGGTCATCCTCCCAGTGATTTGGGTGCGACGCTACGACACGGGGGCGCAATGGGCAAGCCGGGGAATCAGGCCTTGTCGGGCGCAGGCAGCGCTTTGGCTTCGTCCGGCATCTGCTCGGGCAGGTCGCTGGTGAAACTGCCTTCCTCGGGGTAGATGGTAATGCGCGGTTTGGGACTGAGCGTGGCGAGGATCTCGTTGATCTCGGATTGCGCGCGCAGAATCGTTTCGCGCTGTGTCTCGCGCTTGACTTCGGGCGTTTTGGCTTTGTTCCCGAATAACAGTTTGAACATGTCGCTTCTCCCTTGGCAGCATATTTGTCTTTATCCGATTGCGGAGACTGCGAAAAGCGGCAGCTCTGCACTGCGGCGAAAGCCCGCCCAAACAATGCCCGGCTAGACAATGCCCGGCTAGACAAAGCCCGGTGCCAGCCGCGTGTCGCCCACAACCCGATTGCGGCGGTTCAGCATCTGGCCAATATATTGCGTAACCACCGGGTCGGAAGGCTCTATCGCGCCGTGGCGCACCAAAAGCCCGGTGATGGCGGCTTCTGCCGCGCGCACACCTCCATCCAGAATTTTCAATGCTATCCCCAAGCCCTGTTCGGGCAACATGGCCACGAACACGGCCTCGGCCCCGGTTTTGACTGCCGCGCGGCCTTTGGCGGCGCGCATCAGGTTGGTGCAGGCGCGGGTTTCGCCCGCAACCATGTCCGGTTGCGCCATCATCGCATCGCGCAATTGCGCCATGGCGCGGCTGCGACTATCGCCCGCGCGATCACTGGCACTGGCATAGCGCGCCATCGCCAGCCCCAGACCTTGCAGTTCAGTCATGAAATTCGGCGCCGAGCACCCGTCAATCCCGTAACCGGGAGAGGTCTGGCCCGTCACCTCCTCGAACGCCGCGCGCACGGCGCGTTGCACAGGGTGGTCAGGGTCCACATATTCGGCATCGCCCTTCAGATGGCGGTTCAGCGTCAGAAAGCCCGCGTGTTTTCCCGAACATTCATGATGGCTTTGGCAAGGCTGTTCATGGGTGCAGATCAGCCGGTCGCGTTCTGCCATATCTTGCGGCGGCGCGGCCCCGCAGCGCAGATCATCATCCGACAGGCCCAGATCGGCCAACCACCGCGTGACCATTGCGACATGCATGGCACTGGCTTGGTGTGACGCACATGCAAGTGCAAGTTGCGCTGTGTTCAACCCCTTGGCCGCGCCCGACTCGACAAGCGGCAGCGCCTGCACCATCTTGCAACTGGAGCGCGGGTAGATCAGGGCATCCGGCCGCCCCCAGCTTTCCACAACCTCACCATCCGCACGCATCACCACCGCATGACCCTGATGCACCGATTCCAGATTGTCGCCGCGCCACAACTCGATCAAGGGCACCGCGCCTTGCCCGACCGGGACCGTCGCATTCGTGTTTTCTGTCGGCATGTTCTTGCTTATCCTGATCTAATTCCCGCACACAGTTTCACGCTTGCGCGATTTTTTGTCACGAGGGCTTTGAACTTCGGGGCGGTAAGGGTTAGAAAACCCATGAAAAGAAAAACCTTGCGTCAGAGCAGGGCTATCGTCAGGCATGATCTACTAGATCACTCAGTTCGGAGGCAAGCTACCAGATGGTGTTTCACGCACGGAACCGGGCGGTTATGGCGGCGGGCGCAGCGCTGGCGCTGATATTCGCAAATGGCACAGCGCAAGCGCAGGAATCGACCAACCGCGTGGCGGCGGATACCGCTTGGAGCGTGTTTGTCGAACCCAGCCCGAAAGAATGCTGGGCCGTGTCTGCCCCGCGCGAAACCGTCAATACCCGTGGCGGCAGCCCCGTGCAGGTGCGGCGCGGTGATATTTTATTGTTCGCCACCTATCGCCCCGGCCAGACCACACCAGAAATTTCGTTCACCGGCGGCTACCCCTTTGCCCCGGATTCGACCGTGGGCCTGACGGTGGGCGACACTGAATACCAATTGTTCGTCGATGGCGAATGGGCATGGTCAGGCTCTGCCGAGGATGACGCGCGCATTTTTGCGACCCTGCGCGCCGGTGCCGAAGCAGTGCTGTCCGCGCGTTCGTCGCGCGGGACCGACACGCGCGATACCTTCTCGCTCTTTGGCTTTACCGCCGCCACGGAAGAAGCGCAGCGTCAATGCGCTGACTAACCGCGCTCGTTCCAGACCAAAACGCGCCGCCCGGACTGTCATTTCCGGGCGGTTTTGTTATATGATGCATATGATTTTTGCCGAAAGCCCCACCATGACCGCCACAGCCCCCATCACCCAAGACGTTCTGACCTTGCCGCGCAAGCTGCCACAGGGCGGCAAGCGCAACCTTGTGGGCCTGACCCGCGACCAGTTGGGGCAGGCCTTGGCAGAGATCGGCACGCCAGAACGGCAGATCAAGATGCGTGTCGGCCAGATATGGCAATGGATTTACCATTGGGGCGTGCAGGATTTCACCTCCATGACCAATCTGGCCAAGGGATACCGCGAGCAATTGGACGCGGCCTTCACCATCGCCCGGCCAGAGATCGTGACGCGGCAGGTCTCCGAGGATGGCACGCGTAAATACCTGTTGCGCATCGCGGGCGGACATGAGGTGGAAGCGGTTTACATACCTGAAGAAAATCGGGGAACCCTTTGTATTTCAAGCCAAGTTGGCTGCACACTGACCTGTTCTTTCTGTCATACCGGCACGCAAAAGCTGGTGCGCAACCTGACAGTGGAAGAAATTGTCGGGCAAGTGCTGGTCGCGCGTGACGATCTGAATGAATGGCCCGAACAGAACGCGCCCAAGAACGAAACCCGTCTGGTCAGCAACGTAGTGCTGATGGGTATGGGGGAGCCGCTTTACAACTTCGACAATGTGCGCGATGCGATGAAGGTGGTAATGGACAATGAGGGCCTATCCATCTCGCGCCGCAGGATCACGTTGTCCACATCCGGCGTAGTGCCTGAGATCGCGCGCACTGCCAGCGAAATCGGCTGCCTGTTGGCAATCAGCTTTCACGCCACCACGGACGAGGTGCGCGACAGGTTGGTTCCCATTAACAAACGCTGGAATATCAAGACCTTGCTAGACGCTTTGCGCGACTACCCGCGGCTGTCTAATTCCGAGCGGATTACCTTTGAATATGTCATGCTAAAAGACGTGAACGATTCGGATGCCGATGCGCGCCGCCTTGTACAGCTGATCGCGGGCATTCCGGCCAAGATTAACCTTATCCCGTTCAACGAATGGCCGGGCGCGCCCTATCAGCGCTCGGATTGGGCGCGGATCGAAGCTTTTGCCGATATCGTGCACAAAGCGGGCTATGCCAGCCCGATCCGCACGCCGCGCGGCGAGGATATCATGGCAGCCTGCGGGCAGTTGAAATCCGCGACCGAGCGTGGCCGCCAAACCCGCGCCGAAATTGCCGCGCAAACAGGCGCATAGATCATGCCGGTGGTGCTGCTGATCGTGGTCGGGGCCTTGGCGGGCGTGTTGGCAACACGGTTGATGCGCATGAACACGGACCTGCCCACGGCCATGGTCATTGGCGTGTTGGGCGCGGTGATCGGCGGCTTAGGCTTTCGCTTTCTCATGACCTCTGCCGGCTGGATCGGGGGCTTTGTTCTGGCACTGCTGGGCTCATTGGCGTTGTTGTGGCTGTATCAAATATGGCAAGGTCGCCGCTGATTGCGCCAGATCAAAGCGGGCAGGTGAGCAGACGCTACTCTCTTCTTGTAACAAGCAGAGGAGAGCGAAGATGTCCCATACCCCGCATGAATTGATGGAAGAATTCCCGAACCAGACAGAGGCCTTGCACCGTCTGAAACTGGAGAATGCCCATTTCGCCAAGCTGTGCGACAGCTATCACGAGGTGAACCGCGCCATTCACCGGGCCGAAACCAACATAGAGCCAGTGGCCGAAACGGTGGAGACCCAGATGCGCCGCGAACGCATGGTGCTGAAGGATGAAATCGCGCAGATGTTGAGTGCGGCCTGACCTTGCGTTGGCGGCCCGGTCAGGCCGCCACGACCTTGGACATTTGCCGCCCCATTCCTGCAACCTCTAGCACAACCGTGTCGCCGGGGTGCAGGTATTGCGGCGGTGTCATGCCCAGACCCACACCCGATGGTGTGCCCGTGGCAATCACATCGCCGGGCATAAGCTGCATAAAGCTCGACATGTAAGCCACTATTTCCGCGACAGAAAAGATCATGTCAGACGTGCTGGATTCTTGCCGCGCGCTGCCATTGACCGACAACAACAAATCCAGCGCCTGCGGGTCCGGCACCTCGTCGCGGGTCACGAACCACGGGCCGATCTTACCAAAGGATGGCGCGGATTTGCCCTTTATCCATTGACCGCCGCGATGTTTCTGAAATTCCCGCTCGGACACGTCATTGACCGCGACATAGCCTGCGACATGCGCCAGCGCGTCCGCTTCCGAGATGTTCAATGCGGGCGCGCCGATCACCACGCCCAATTCCACCTCCCAATCCACGGATGACGCGCCTTTGGGGATAATGATGTCATCCTCTGGCCCCGCCAGCGATGACGTGGATTTGGAAAACACTACCGGCTCTGACGGTTTTTCCGCACCGGTTTCCGCGGCATGGGCGGCATAGTTCAAGCCGATGCAATAGAAATTCGGCACCCATGCCAAGGGCGGCCCAAGGCGCACCAACCCCTCGACAACGGGTGCTGCATCCAGATCGCGCGTTGCGATATCCGCCAGCGCTGCAAGGGACACCGCGTTGCCCGCGAAATCCGCCACCAACCCCGACAGGTCGCGCACGCGGCCCTCGGCATCCAGCATTCCCGGTTTTTCCTGCCCCTTGGGGCCGAACCGCACCAGTTTCATCTGCACCGCCTTTCCAGCTTCATCTTGCCAAGAATACTCATGGCGCGCCACGTCCACTGCGCGCGCCGTGTCACCCTTTGGAAATCGCTTCCAGACGCTCGCGCGACATTTCACCGGGCACGATGGTAATCGGCACTGGCAAAGTGCCGGAGTTACGGGTCAATTGCGTAACCAGCGGGCCAGGGTTGTTGCCTTCAGAGCCCGCGCCCAGCACCAGAATCCCGATCTCTGGGTCATCCTGGATTTGCGCCAAGATCTCGGCCACAGCCTCGCCCTCTCGGATGACCAGTTCGGGGTTCACGCCTTGGCGGTCGCGCATCCACTTGGCGAAAACCTCGTAATGCGCCTCTATCCTCTCGCGGGTTTCGGCGCGCATCACATCAGCCACCCCCATGAACCCTTTGAATTCTTCTGGCGAGATGATCGACAGAATCTGCACTTGTCCATGCGTATGCGCGGCCCGCATTGCCGCGAACCGCATCGCGTTCAGGCATTCACGGCTATCGTCCAAGATGACAAGGAATTTGCGCATAGGCCCCCCGGGCGTTGTTGCAACCGGCCCATATTGGCCGAGCAGCGCGGCAGAGTAAAGCGGCGTGGCACGACGCCATGCTGCATTGGCGCGCAGGTGTTTTAATGGTTTACTCAGTCCCAGCGCCAGAAATGGGAGAAGACGATGCACAAGCTGACCATGGTCGTAAACGGTCACCAGATGACAGCCGAGATTGATGCAAGAACGCTGCTATCGGGCTTCTTGCGCGACAAGCTTGGGCTGACGGGAACCCATATCGGCTGCGATACCAGTCAATGCGGGGCTTGCGTGGTGCTGGTGAACGGGCAGGCGGTCAAGGCGTGCTCTGTCCTCGTCGTCGATCTGGACGGGGTCGAGGTGACGACCATCGAAGGCATGGCCAACCCTGATGGCAGCTTGGGCCGGATTCAGCAGGCATTTCAAGATTACCACGGCCTGCAATGCGGGTTTTGCACGCCGGGTATGGTGATGAGCACGGCCGCGCTGTTGGCCGAAAACCCCAAACCGACAGTAGAGGAGGTCCGGCACTATCTGGAAGGTAATATTTGCCGCTGCACCGGGTATCAGAACATCGTGCGCGCGGTGATGGCCGCCTCTAGGCAGGACCAAGGCACGAAAGCGACTGTGCATGTATGATTTCAACTTCCTGAAGCCGACAAGCGTGGCCGATGCCGTTGCCGCGCTGAAGGATGACGATGCCCAGCCATTATCGGGCGGGCAGACATTGATCCCGGCCATGAAGGCGCGGCTGAACGCGCCGGGAACGTTGGTCAGCCTGACTGGCATTCCCGAACTTGTGGGCGTGTGCCGCGCGGGTGACAGCTTGGTGATCGGTGCCGCCACAACGCATGCGCAGGTCGCGCGGGATGCGGCAGGCGATTTCCCCGGCTTGGCCAAGCTTGCAGGCCAGATCGGCGACCCGGCAGTGCGCAATCGCGGCACGATTGGCGGAAGCCTTGCCAATAACGACCCGTCTGCCTGCTACCCGGCGGCGGCACTCGGCACAGGCGCGACAATTGTGACCGACCGGCGAGAGATCGCGGCGGATGATTTCTTTCGGGGCATGTTTGCTACTGCCTTGGAAGAGGGCGAGATCATCACCGCTGTCCGCTTCCCCATCCCGCAAGCGTCGGCCTATGCGAAATTCGTGCAACCTGCCTCGCGATTCGCGCTGACCGCCGCCTTCGTTGCGCGCTATGCCATTGGCGTGCGCGTGGCGATCACGGGTGCGTCTGAAAACGGCGTTTTCCGCTGGGCAGAGGCAGAGGCGGCTTTGTCGTCTAATTTCAGTGAGGACGCCATTGCTGGGCTGTCCTGTCCGGCGGATGAGATGATCGCGGATCTGCACGGCACCGCCGCTTACCGCGCGCATCTGGTGGGGGTGATGACAAGCCGCGCTGTTGCGGCGGCTGGTTGATCCGGGCCTGTGCAAAAACAAACGGGGGCCTGTGCGCCCCTTTTTTCGCGTAACACTTGGACAGCGCGCCCCGAACCTTTAGCTTGTGAAGCAACGCAAAAGCAAAGGACGGATCATGACCATCGAGTTGCACTATTGGCCCACGCCGAATGGCTGGAAGATCTCTATCGCGCTGGAAGAGATGGGGCTACCTTACGAGACCCATTTTGTGAATATCGGCGCGGGCGACCAGTTCAAACCAGAGTTCTTGAAGATCGCTCCGAACAACCGGATGCCCGCCATAGTGGACCCAGACGGGCCGGATGAAGAACCCATCTCGATTTTCGAATCCGGGGCGATTCTGCAATATCTGGCGCGCAAGACCGGGCAGTTTTATGGCGCGACCGAGCGCGACCGCGTGGCGGTGGACCAATGGCTGATGTGGCAAATGGGTGGGCTTGGTCCGATGGCGGGGCAGGCGCATCATTTCCTGAAATACGCGCCTGCGATGGAACCGCCGAACGATCTGCCCTATGCTAAGGATCGCTACCGCAATGAGGTGGCGCGGCTTTATAAGGTGCTCGACACGCAATTGGCCCAAAACCGTTATGTGGCGGGTGACTTCTATTCGATTGCGGATATGGCGATCTGGGGCTGGGCGTCGCTTTGGGAAGGGCAAGAGCAAACGCTAGAAGACAAGCCCAACCTGAAACGCTGGCTGGATGAGGTTGGCGCGCGCCCTGCGGTGCAGAAGGGGCGCGCATTGGCCGCCGACCAGCGCAGCGATGTGACAACCGATAAAGAGGCGCAGAAAGTGCTGTTCGGCAAGCGCGATTAAGTTTGCTTCCTGCGAAATTCCGGACGCAAAACCGGTATCCACTTTTGCTGGAATTGCTTAAGCGCCCTTTCGCCACGCTGCCCAAGCCTCTGGCGTGTCCAGATCGGTCAGGGCGCGTTGGCCGGGCAGGTGGTGCAGGCGCGGCGGGTGATCTTTCAGGATTGCTCGCGCGCCTTCGTCGCCCTTGAGCAGTGCCATATGGGCAAACAGCCTGTTTGGCAGAATAACCGGATGACCCGGCGCGCCGTCCTCTGTCGTGGCGCGTAGCGGCATGTCTGAGGTCAGTTCCTGAGCATCGAATAAGTCGGCCAAATCTTCTGCGGTGATGTCGGGCATATCGGGCAGGGCGATCATCAGCACCTGTGCCCCGATATGCGTGGCCCAAGCCGCGCCTGAACGCAGGCTTGCAGCCATGCCTTCGGCCGCGTCGATTTCAAACACTGTCAGGTCCAGCCCGGCCAGCGCTTTTTGGCGGGGGCTGGCAATTGGCAGCGTGACAAGAACCTTTGCCCCAGTCTCAAGCGCGCGCCGCGCAGAACGCCGAAGCAGAGCCACACCGTCCACCTGTCCCAGCAGCTTGTCACGCCCCCGCATCCGCGAGGACGCACCCGCTGCCGGAAGCAGGATCGCGCGGGTCATCTCTCTGGAATTAGCCCGCGCGGCGCGAAGCGCAGCATCAAAAGCAGCGCTACGCCCATGGTCAGAAGCCGCATGTAACTGGCCGAGGACAAGAGATGCTCTTTCAGGTCTGACCCGTCGGCCATGCCAGATGTGACGACCTCCATGAACCAACGGCCCGCCGGTTCGACCTGCACCCAGAGGAACCAGATAACGAAGCCGCCCAGCACTGCGCCCCAGTTGTTGCCGGACCCGCCGACAATGACCATGACCCAGATCAGAAAGGTGAAGCGCAGCGGCTCGTAGCTCCCCGGCGTCAGCTGGCCATCCATGGACACCATCATCGCGCCCGCCAGCCCGCAAACGGCAGAGCCGAGCACGAAGATCGCCAGATGGCGCTGCTTCACGTCCTTGCCCATGGCGCGGGCGGACACTTCGTTGTCGCGGATCGCGCGCATCATCCGGCCCCATGGTGATGTCCATGCACGCTCAGACAGCCAGATCAGCACCCCCAGTACCAGTGCGAACAGGCCCGCATAGCCAAGGCCAGAGACAACAGAGGCGGTTTGCTGCACGTCCCAGCCCAAGCTTTCGGCCAAGGATTGCACCCAAGGCGCAGCTTGTAGATCGACGGGGCGTGTGACGGGCCGCTCAATGCCGGTCACGTTGTTCACGCCGCGCGACATCCAGCCTTCGAATTTCAACACGGCGATGACGATTTCTGAAATCCCGAGCGTTGCAATCGCCAGATAGTCGGACCGCAGGCCAAGGCTGACCTTGCCCACCATCCATGCGACCCCGGCGGCAAACAAAGCGCCCACGGGCCATGCCAAAACGACCGGCAGGCCCAAGCCGCCCAAGTAACCCTCAGAAGCCGGGTTTACAGCTTCAATGGCCTGCGTGGCGGGGCCGAACACGGTAGAAGTGATGAAATACCCCACGACCAGCACGCCAAACACGGCCAGCCCGCGCAACCGCCCCTTGGGCAAGCGCTGATAGACCACCACGGCGGCAAGGATCGTGGCCACGCCCAGCAGCAGCCCCAAAAGCGCACCTGCGCCCCCTGCGGCCCATGCCTCTGGCACCGGCGGTTGCGCGACCAGCACCACGGCCAGCCCACCCACGGCGGTAAATCCCATGACGCCCACGTTGAACAGGCCCGCATAGCCCCATTGCATATTCACGCCCAACGCCATGATGGCGGAAATCAGGCTCATATTCAGGATGGTGATCGCCAACTGCCAGCTTTGGAACATGCCGACACAGGCCAAGGCCAGCCCCATCAGGGCGAACAGAAGCGGTCCGCGCGCGCTCATAGCACTTTCCCCTTGAAGATACCCGTGGGCCGGAACAGCAGCACGATCACCAGAATGGCAAAGGTCACGGCGAATTTGTAATCCACCGGCAAAAGCTGGACCATGCCGGATGGCTCCATGCCGTCAGGCAGTAAGTAGTTTGCGACGCGCCGCCACGCAAAGGTCACGCCCATTTCCGCTAGGGCCACCACGTAAGCACCGACGATGGCGCCCAGAGGGTTGCCAAGCCCGCCCAGAATGGCGGCGGCGAACATTGGCAGCAGCAATTGGAAATAGTTGAAGGCCCGGAAACCCTTGTCCAACCCGTAAAGCGTACCTGCCAGAACCAGTAGAATACCGGTAATCACCCAAGTGATCGTGACCACGCGCTCGGGGTTGATGCCGGACAAAAGCGCCAGATCCTCGTTATCGGAATAGGCGCGCATGGATTTGCCCGCGCGGGTGCGGTTCAGGAACCAGAACAGTGCGACCATCACGATCAGCGCGGTGACGATGGTAATGAATTGCGCGTTGCGCAGCGCCAGCCCTTCGGCCAGCCCGGTGAAATCGCGGAACTCGCGCACGCTGAAGACGAAACGCTCGCCATCCTCGAACCGGGTTTCGCCCACGCCCATGAACAGGCGGGTGATGCCATTGGTCACGAACATCACGCCAAGCGAGGCCATGACGAAAATCATCGGCTTCGCGCGCACGCGGCGGTAGTAGCGGTAAACCAGCCGGTCGGCAGCCAGCAGGTAGAGCACCATCGCCACCACGCCCAAGGGCACGGCCAGCAGCGCCGTCGGCAAAGGCGCGATGCTGACGCCCGCGCCTTGCAGCGCGAAAGTGCCGCCGATCACAGCCGCCGTGCCCAGCGCCATGGTGTCGCCATGGGCAAAATGGGCAAAGCGCAGGATGGAATAGACCAGCGTGATGCCCAGCGCGCCAAGCGCCAACTGGCTGCCATAGGCCAAAGCCGGGATCAGCATGAAATTGGACAGGCTGACAAGTGCGTTCAGAAACTCCATGTCCTAGCCCCCCAAGAAGGATTTGCGCACATCCGGGTCGGCCAGCAGCGCCTGTCCGGTATCGGTGTAACGGTTGGCACCCTGCACCAGAACATAGCCTTTATCGGCGATTTCAAGCGCTTGTCGGGCGTTCTGTTCCACCATCAGGATGGAAATGCCGGTGCGGGCAATCTCGATGATACGGTCGAACAACTCATCCATCACGATCGGGCTAACGCCGGCGGTGGGTTCGTCCAGCATCAGCACCGATGGCTTGGTCATCAGCGCGCGGCCCACGGCAACCTGCTGGCGCTGCCCGCCCGACAGCTCGCCCGCCGCTTGGCCCCGCTTGTCGCGCAGGATGGGGAACAGCGTGTAAACCTGTTCCATCGTGGTGCGAATATCGTCGCGGCGGATGAATGCACCCATTTCGAGGTTTTCTTCGACCGTCATAGACGGGAAAATGTTGCTGGTCTGCGGCACAAAGCCCATGCCCTTGGCCACGCGCGCTTGCGGGGTGAGGGCGGTGATATCCTCGCCCTCTAGCCGCACCGCGCCCTCGCGCAGCTTCAGCATACCAAACACGGCCTTCATCGCGGTCGATTTGCCCGCGCCATTGGGACCGACGATGACGGCAATCTCGCCCTTCTCCACGGCAATGGTGCAGGAATGCAGAATATCCGCGCCGCCATAGCCGCCGGTCATGGCGTCGCCGATCAGGAAAGGCTCAGCCATGCGCGCGCCCCTTCATTGTGTTGGTGTTGGTCTGACACTTGACGTCAACCGGCCCGGCGCCCGCGCTCATGCCGCGCCATCCTTGACCTTGTTTTTCAACCCGGTGCCCAAATAGGCCTCGATCACCTGCTCATTGGCCTTGATCTCATCCAACGTGCCCTCTGCCAGCACCTTGCCTTCGGCCATGCAGATGACCGGGTCGCAAATGCGGCCGATGAAATCCATGTCGTGCTCGATGACCACGAACGTGTAGCCTTGTTCCTTGTTGAGCCGCACGATGGCATCTGCGATGGTGTTCAAAAGCGTGCGGTTCACGCCTGCGCCGACCTCGTCCAGGAACACGATCTTGGCGTCGGTCATCATGGTGCGGCCAAGCTCCAGCAGCTTTTTCTGACCGCCCGAGATTTGCCCCGCCTTTTCATCGGCAATATGGTCGATGGTCAGAAATTCCAGCACTTCATCGGCGCGCTTTCGAATGGCTTCTTCTTCCTGTGCGACCTTGGCACCGCGAAACCATGCATCCCAAAGGTTTTCGCCAGATTGGCGCGGCGGCACCATCATCAGGTTCTCGCGGACAGACATGGAATGGAATTCATGCGCAATCTGGAAGGTGCGCAAAAGCCCCTTGTGGAACAATTCATGCGGGGGCAGGCCGGTGATGTCTTCGCCTTGCATGATGACCTTGCCCGATGTGGGCGGCAGCACGCCTGCAATCACGTTGAACAAAGTCGTTTTGCCCGCGCCATTTGGGCCGATCAGCCCGGTAATCGAACGCTCGGCAATTTCCAGCGTTGCGCCATCGACCGCGTGAAAGCCGCCGAAATGCTTGTGTAGGTTTTCCACCCGGATCATGGACATGGATACACTGGCCCCGATTTGTGGCCCGGATTTAAGGCATGCGGCCCAAGGGTCTCCCCAAGGGCCGCAAAACCGGTTTCTATCCGAGAGTTTAGTGGAACTTCACGGTGTTATACGCGCCGCCTTCAACGATATATTCGCGGAAGGAGCCAGACGCTTCGCCGGGGCCGACCAGTTCAACATTCGTAGCACCGACATAGTTAATGTCGCCACCGGCGGCCAAGATTTCCAGGCCCTTGGCCAGTTCACCCGGCAGGATCGGCTCGCCCGGTGCGTTGGCAACGGCCAAGATGTTGGCGGCAATGCCAGCCGGCGTTGCTTCGCCTGCGGCTTGGGCGGCCAGTGCCAGCAGGGCAGCGGCATCATAGCTTTCACGGGTGTAGCTGCTGTCGTAGCGTACGCCGGCGGCTTCTGCCGTCGCAGCGAAAGCGTCTGCGCCATCGCCTTCAGCCCATGGAATGGTGCCGACAGTGCCTTCCAGTGCCTCGCCGGTATTTGCGATCAGCGCGTCGCCATACATGCCGTCGCCCATGAAGAATTGCTCGAACGCGCCCAGCTCATAGGCCGTGCGCAGGGTCGAGCCGCCACCATCGGTGTAGCCCAAGATCACCAGCGCATCGCCACCAGCCGCGGCCAGCGCGCCGACTTCGGCCGAATAATCGCCCTTGGCTTCTTCATGCGGAACGGTGGTGGTGATGGTGCCGCCTGCAGCGGTGTAGGCTTCGGCAAACGCGGTCGCAAAGCCAGAGCCGTAATCGTTGTTGGTGTGAGTCAGGGCCACAGTGTCAAAGCCGCGTTCCAGCACGATATTGGCCAAGATCACGCCCTGACGCGCATCCGACGGAGCGGTGCGGAAGAACAGCCCGTTCGAGTCGGTCGTAGTGAAGGCAGGCGAGGTGGCGGAGGGCGAGATCATCGGAACGCCAGCCGACATCGCCACGTTTTGCAGCACGGCCATGGTGACGCCAGAGCAGTCTGCACCCATGATCGCGACAACACCTTCGGACGAGATCAGACGCTCGGCAGCGGCTTGGGCAGCAGAGCTGTCCACACAGGTCGAATCTGCGCGCACGGGCGTGATGGTGGCACCGCCAAGGAACAGGCCACTGTCGCTGACTTCTTTCAACGCCAGTTCGGCGCTGTCGGCCATGAACGGCGTGATGTCTTCGATCGGGCCAGTATAGCCCAGCAGCACGCCCATCTTGACCTCTTGGGCCGAAGCGATGCCTGCGGAAAGCACCAGCGCGGTGCTGGCGAGAAGCAATTTCTTCATGATGGTCTCCCGGTATGTTTTTGATTATGCCCCGCACCTTGCGGAACCGACGGTTTTCCCGTCCTAATCCTTGCGTAGCATGGAGAATTGGCTTGGAAAAGCCCAAACGTCGCGTCGATTGATGCGATTGACGGGCTTATTCCAGTTCGATCGTGCCCGGCGGCTTGCTGGTGCAATCGTAAAACACCCGGTTCACGCCGCGCACTTCGTTGATGATACGGGTCGCGGTTTCGCCCAAGAATTCATGGGTGAACGGGTAGTAATCCGCCGTCATGCCATCCACGGACGTGACCGCGCGCAAGGCCAGCGCATAATCATAGGTGCGCCCGTCGCCCATCACGCCCACGGTGCGCATGGGCAGGATCGCCGCGAAAGCCTGCCAGATGTCATCATACAGGCCATGTTTGCGGATCTGGTCGATATAGACCGCATCGGCGCGGCGCAGGATCTCCAGCTTCTCGCGCGTGATCTCTCCGGGGCAGCGAATGGCAAGGCCGGGGCCGGGGAAGGGGTGGCGGCCAATGAAGCTGGCGGGCAGGCCCAATTCCCGCCCCAAGGCACGCACTTCATCCTTGAAGAGTTCGCGCAAGGGTTCGACCAGCTTTAGCCCCATCTTTTCGGGCAGGCCGCCGACATTGTGGTGCGATTTGATCGTGACCGAGGGGCCACCCGAGAAGCTGACCGATTCGATCACATCTGGGTAAAGCGTGCCTTGGGCAAGGAATTCCGCGCCTTCGATCTGGCTCGCGTATTTCTGGAACACATCGATGAAGAGCCGCCCGATGATCTTGCGCTTGGTTTCGGGGTCGCTGACCCCGTCCAATTCGCCTAGGAACAGGTCAGATTCGTCGGCATGGATAAGCGGAATGTTGTAATTGTCGCGGAACATGGCGACGACTTCCTCGGCCTCGTTCAGGCGCAGCAGGCCGTGATCGACGAAGACACAAGTCAGTTGATCGCCGATCGCTTCGTGAATGAGCACCGCCGCCACGGAGGAATCCACCCCACCGGACAGCCCGCAGATGACGCTCTTGTCGCCCACCTGTTCGCGGATTTTCGCAATCGCCTCTTCCCGGTAAGCGCCCATGGTCCAGTCGCCGGTAAAGCCCGCAAGCGTCAGGAAATTGCCCAGCATCTGCGCGCCTTTGGGCGTGTGATGCACCTCGGGGTGGAACTGCACGGCGTAGAAATGGCGCGCGGGATCGCCCACGATGGCAAAGGGCGCGTTGGGAGAGGTGGCAATCACCTCGAAGCCCGGCGCAAGCACCGTAACGCGGTCACCATGGCTCATCCAGACCTGCTCGCGCCCGGCATCGAACAGGCCGTTGAAAATGCGGTCCTCGGCATGATTGCCCGCAGGCTCTATGTAAGCGCGGCCAAATTCGGCGTGGTGGCCGGATTCGACGCGCCCGCCCAGCTGCTCCATCATCACCTGCTGGCCGTAGCATATGCCGAACACCGGCACGCCCATCTGAAACACCTTTTGCGGCGCGCGCGGGCTGCCCGCTTCTGGCACCGATCCCGGACCGCCCGACAGGATGATCGCCTTGGGCGCGCGGGCGGTCAGAAAGGCATCATCAACCACGTTGAACGGGTGAATTTCGCAATAGACATTCCACTCGCGCAAGCGCCGCGCAATCAGTTGCGTGACCTGAGAGCCGAAGTCGATAATGAGGCAGAAATCATGCTGTGTCATGGGCGAAGCGCATAGGGCAAAGCCCGCAGGTCGGCAAGAGGGCACCGATGTTGTGGCCGCAACGGTCGCAGGCCTGCGCAACCCTGCGCTGCACAAGCATAAGGTCTGAGCGAAATTCCTTGATTGGGTCGGCAATCGCGCACAGGCTTTGCGGGTAAGGTCGCCCCTCTTGGACGGTGAAATGCGGCGAAAGGACAGTCTTATGCGCTCCATCCCACGACTTCGCGCGGCTTTGGCGGCGCTGCTTGTCGGTTTTGCAGCCCCCGTAGGCGCAGGCGAATGCGGCTATGATTTTTGTTGGGGCGCAGTCGCCATTGGCCCGGACGGGGAATGGGGCTATGCTTATGACCGCTGGTCCGAAGAAGATGCCTATAACACCGCGCAAGAGGGCTGCAGCTGGGGCTGCACCATTGTCAAGACTTTCTTTAATTCTTGCGGCGCGATTGCCGTGGCCAGCAATGGCGCATGGGGCTTCGGCCGCGAATGGAACCGGGAACTGGCCGAAAGCACGGCGGTCAATTGGTGCATGGACAATGGCCGCAATTGCCAGATGCGGGTATGGGCCTGCTCTAGGTGACGGCCAAAATTTGCAAATCTGCCACGTTGGTGCCGGTTCCGCCGATAATTAGCAGGTCACTGGCCAGTTTCAGCGCGGTGTAGCTGTCGTTATTGGCCAAAAGCGCATCGGGGTCGCCGCCAGCCAGCCGGATGCGGTCGATGGTGCTGCCATCGACAATCGCGCCAGCGGCATCTGTGGGGCCATCGCGCCCATCGGTGCCAGCCGACAAAAACCGCCAGCCCGCGCGCCCTTGCAACGCTAGCGCCACCCGCAGCGCCAATTCCTGATTACGCCCGCCAAGGCCCGTGCCGCGCAGGGTAACGGTCGTTTCGCCGCCCAGAATCGTGACGCCGGGACGCTCTGCCATAGCCACGATCCGCGCGGCGGCATCGCTCACGTTGCCCTCTAGTGGGACGGGGTCTGTCTGTGCGCCCGGCAGCATGGCGGCCATGGCGACAACAGATTGCGCGTTCGAGCCGATCAGGTGGTTCGCAGCGGTGGGCAGGGGGGCATCTTCGCCCTCGCGGCGCAAGATAGTGCGCACCGCATCTGGCACATGCGGCCAGAGCCCGTGATCTTCCAGCAGGCGCATGGCGTCGCGCCGGGTGCAGATAGGCGCGACCGTCGGACCAGAGGCGATGACACGTAGATCATCGCCGATCACATCCGACAGGATCAGCGCTGTCACAGGTGCAGGGCTTGCGACGCGCAACAACCCGCCGCCCTTCAGCCGCGACAGGTGCTGACGCACCATGTTCATTTGCGTGATATCCAAGCCTGCGCCTAGCAGCAGGCGGTTGACCTCTGCCTTGTCCTCTAGCGTCAGGCCCGTGACCGGCGCAGGCACCAGCGCCGAGCCGCCGCCAGAGACCAGCACCAGAACCGCATCCTCGGCCGTGGTGCGCGCCAGCATCTTTTGTATGGCAAGCCCTGCTTGTAGCCCGTTTTCATCGGGCACCGGGTGGCCCGCCGCCATAACGCGCGCGCCCTCTACGGGGCCCGCATTTTCATAATTCGTGACCACAAGTGCGGTATGGGGTTTGGGCAGCGCCGCCAAGGCCGCCCGCATCATCGCGCCCGCTGCCTTCCCGATGGCTATGATGAAGACCCGCCCTGTGGGTTGACCGAAGACCCCATCATGCAGCGCTTGCGCCACTGCCGCCGCCGGGTCCGCCGCAGCGACCCCTGCCAGAAAGGCGTGGCGCAGCATATCGGGGGAAGGGAGTGTCTGGTCTGGCATGATCCGCGCTTTCACCTTGGCCTAAACCACAAGTGCTTGGTATAGGGACCGATGACAAGTCCAAGACAGCAAAATGACAAGAAAGGCCCGCCATGTTCGATCTGACAGGAAAACGCGCACTTATTACCGGGGCATCGGGCGGGATTGGTGCGGCCATTGCGCGGGCGCTGCACGGGGCAGGGGCCACCGTCGCGTTGTCGGGCACGCGCGAGGCGCCCTTGGCCGCGCTGGCATCCGACTTGGGCGAACGTGCCCATGTTGTGCCGTGCAACCTGTCTGACGCAGCCGCCGTGGCCGACCTGATCAAGCAAGCCACGGACGCGATGGGCGGTGTGGATATTCTGGTCAACAACGCAGGCATTACCCGCGATAACCTTGCCATGCGCATGTCCGATGCCGAATGGCAGGACGTGATCGACGTGAACCTGAGCGCATCCTCCAAGCTGATGCGCACGGCCATGCGCGGCATGATGAAGGCGCGCTGGGGCAGGGTGGTGAATATCACCTCTGTCGTCGGCGCGACCGGCAATCCGGGCCAGATGAACTATGCCGCCGCAAAGGCAGGCCTTGTAGGGGCAAGCAAGGCGCTGGCGCAGGAAGTGGCCTCGCGCGGGATTACCGTCAATTGCGTGGCGCCGGGCTTTATTGCCACGCCAATGACCGACGCATTAACCGACGACCAGAAAGCCGCGATTAATGGCCGCATCCCAACGGGCCGCATGGGCAGCCCCGAGGAAATTGCGGGCGCAGTTCTGTATCTGGCAAGCCCTGAAGCGGGCTATGTGACCGGTGCGGTTCTGCATGTGAATGGCGGCATGGTGATGGTCTAGACCATACGGGGCTTGACGTAAGCGCACATTCCCCCTATTGGGCCGCAACGCAGGCCCGTGGGGGCGGGCGAGGGACATTCCAGGGCCAAAGCTTGGCCATAACAACACGAGGACTATCATGAGCGATATCGCGGATCGGGTGAAGAAGATCGTCGTCGAGCACTTGGGTGTGGACGAAGCCAAGATCACGGAAGGCGCATCCTTCATTGACGACCTCGGCGCTGACAGCCTCGACACGGTCGAACTGGTTATGGCGTTCGAGGAAGAATTCGGGATCGAGATCCCTGACGACGCTGCCGAGAACATCCAGACTTTCGGCGACGCGGTAAAGTTCATCACCGAAGCTGCATAAGC
>CAYNWX010000082.1:0-5942 GCA_964401005.1 uncultured Natronohydrobacter sp. | reverse complement strand
GACATCGGCCATTGTCATTTATCCGCTTCCCCGCCATGACTTGCTGAACATGTGACATAAAGCAGACCCCGATGCAGGACCAGAGCGCGACGATTGATTGGCGAGAGGGCGACATCCCCGTCGCGCGCGCGTTCGACGACCCGTATTTCTCGCTGGTCGATGGGCTGGCGGAAACGCGCCATGTGTTTCTGGGCGGGAATGAGCTGCCCGCCCGCGCCCGGCCCGGTTTTGCCATTGCAGAACTCGGTTTCGGAACCGGCTTGAACCTGCTTGCGACGGTGGCCGCGCTGCGCGATGTCCCGATCCATTATACAAGTTTCGAAGCCTTCCCCATGCCCGCGTCCGACATGGCCCGCGCCTTGGCCGCCTTTCCAGAACTTGACGCTACACCGCTTGTGACCGCATGGGCCAGCGGCGCGCGGGCCTTTACGCTGGGACGCGTGCAGGTCGAGGTCATCATCGGCGACATTGCAACCACCCTGCCCGCTTGGGCGGGCCGCGCCGATGCGTGGTATCTGGACGGGTTTTCGCCGGCCAAGAACCCCGAGATGTGGACGCCCGAAGTGATGGCCGAGGTTGCGCGCCACACCAATCCGGGCGGCACATTCGCCACCTACACGGCGGCGGGAGCGGTGCGCCGCGCCTTGAGTGACGCGGGCTTTACCGTGGCGCGCGCCCCCGGCTTCGGGCGTAAGCGACATATGAGCAAAGGCGTATTGGTATGACCGAGCAGGACACCACCAAGGGCATCTGGCTAATGGTCGCGGTCGCGCTGATCTTCGCGCTGCAAGACGCCTTCTCGCGCCATCTGGCGGGCGAGTACAACGTGCTGATGATCATCATGATCCGCTATTGGTTCTTCGGCGCTTTCGTGATTGCGGTCGCCGCGCGCAATGCGGGCGGTTTGCGCAAGGCCGCCGCGACCAAGCAACCCTTTGTGCAGGCTCTGCGCGGGCTGATCCTTGCGGCAGAGGTCTGCGTCATGGTCACAGCCTTCGTGCTTCTGGGACTGACCGAGGCGCATGCAGTCTTTGCGGTCTACCCCTTGCTGATCGCTGCCCTCTCTGGCCCGATCTTGGGCGAAAAGGTCGGATGGCGCCGTTGGACCGCCATCGGCATCGGCTTTGTCGGCGTGCTGATCATTCTGCAACCGGGCTATGGCGTGTTCCAGATAGAAGCCCTCGTGCCGCTTCTGGCTGCGACCATGTTCGCGCTTTACGGGCTGCTCACGCGCTATGTCGGACGGCAAGACCCGGCGGCAGTAAGTTTCTTCTGGACGGGCACAGTCGGCGCGGTGGCGATGACACTTGTCGGCATCTGGTTTTGGGAGCCGATGGCGCCGCAAGATTGGGTCTGGATGGGCGCGTTATGCGTCAGCTCGGCCTTCAGCCATTTCCTGCTGATCCGCGCGTATGAAATTGCCGAAGCCAGTGCCGTGCAGCCCTTCGCCTATCTGCAACTGCCCTTTGCAACTGGCCTTGGGATCATGTTGTTCAATGAGACATTACGGCTGAATGTGGCGCTTGGGGCTGCCGTGGTGGTGGGCGCGGGCGTGTTCACGCTGTGGCGCGCGCGGCAGGTGGGCAAGAAGCCGACCTAAGGCGCGCTGCAAGGACAAATCCCGCCGCGCCAGATCGTTACCCCTCTACCTGATCCAGATAAGTGCCGTAGCCCTCGGCCTCCATCTCTTCACGCGGGATGAACCGCAGCGAGGCCGAGTTGATGCAGTAACGCAAACCGCCCCGGTCGCGCGGCCCGTCATTGAACACATGGCCCAGATGGCTATCGCCGTGCTTCGAGCGCACTTCGACCCGGCGCATACCAAGGCTGTCGTCGGGCAATTCGGTCACATGCTCGTGCACCAAGGGCTTGGTGAAGCTGGGCCAGCCGCAGCCGGATTCGAACTTGTCAGACGACGCGAACAAGGGTTCGCCCGACACGATATCAACATAGATGCCCGCGCGTTTTTCGTCGTTATACTGGCCGGTCCATGGGCGTTCCGTGCCGTTCTCTTGCGTGATGTGGTATTGCTCAGGCGTCAGCGCGTCGATGATTTCGGGGCGGCGTTCGTATTTCGGCATGGCTCTCTCCATCTGGTTGGACCAGATGTAGCCACGTTCGGCGCATGCGCAAGGGTCTGGATTTCCCGGTGGGGCTGGTGCATAAGCGGGCAAAGACGGACCTGAACGGGTGGCCCATGAAATTCCTGCTGCGCTTTCTGACTTGGTGGAACATTTCCACGCTGAACACGGCATTCTTCACATGGCGCAAAGGCGTGAAAGTGGGCGAGGATGAGCAGGGCAACATCTTCTACCAAACGCGCGACAAGAAAAAGCGCTGGGTGATCTTCAATGGCGAGTCTGAGGCCAGCCGCATCTCGCCCGATTGGCATGGCTGGTTGCACCACACTTGGGACGAGCCGCCAACCGACAAGCCATTGGCACACAAAGCTTGGGAAAAGTCGCATCAGGAAAACCTGACAGGCACGGCGCTGGCCTATGCACCCGCCGGGTCCATTCGTCGCGCGCGACCCACGGAACGGCGCGACTACGAGGCCTGGTCGCCGGAATGAGCCGGGAATAACCCCAATGCGCGCGCTTAGTCTTGCCTTTGCCTGTTTCATGCTGCCTGCCAGCGTTCCAGCGCAAGATATTGCCATACCTGGCCAGCAAGAACGCATTCTAAGCGCGAGCGGTGCCGTTCTTCGCGGCTTGGACAAGGTTGCGGGCACCAGTCGTGATTTTCGCTTGAGGAATGGCCAAAGCGACATGATCGGGCATCTGCAAGTGACGTTGCGGGAATGTCGCTACCCCGATGACAACCCGACGGGCGAGGCCTATGCGTGGATTGACGTGCAGGACATGCGCGCGAATGTGCCGCTATTTGCGGGCTGGATGATTGCTTCTAGCCCCGCACTCAGCGCGTTGGACCATGCGCGTTATGATCTTTGGGTTCTTAACTGCATCACGTCCTGAGCGACAGGAAGCGGCAGCGCGGTAATATCGGCAGGGCGCGCCAAGGCCTGCGATAGCCGCTTGCGATACTCCATGCGCGCGATCTCCACACCGCCCAACCGTGCCAGATGGTCATTCAGATATTGCGTGTCAAACAGCGCGAATCCGCAGCGGCGCAGATGCGCAACCATATAGGCAAGCGCGACCTTGGAGGCATTGGTTTGGCGGGAAAACATGCTTTCACCGCAAAAGGCAGCCCCGATGGCCAGGCCATAAACACCGCCGATCAGCCTGCCATCCTCCCACACCTCTAGGGAATGGGCATGTCCCATGCGGTGCAACGCGGTGAACAGATCGTTGATCTCGGCATTGATCCACGTGGTGTCACGGTCGGCGCAGCCCTCGATCACACCTTCGAAATCGCGGTTGAGCGTGACGTGCCACTCCATGTCGCGGATATGCCGGGCCAGCGAGCGCGACATCCGAAACCCGTCCAGCGGAAGAATGCCCCGCGCGACAGGATCGAACCAGTAAAGCACCCGAGACTCGCGGCTTTCGGCCATCGGAAAGGTGCCCAGCCTGTAGGCTTCCAGCAACATCCGTGGCGTCAGGCGCAAATCCATGGCGACCTAAAACTCGTCCGGGCGCACCTCGCGCGCCATATGGTCCAACACAGCGTTGACGAATTTCTGCTCGCGCGACTCGGGGAAGAAATCGCCGGCCAGCCCGACATATTCGCTCAGAATGATGCGGGCATCGCGCTCGGTGGTCAGCAGTTCCGCGCCCGCTGCACGAAACAACGCGCGCAAGGTTGGGTCAATGCGCGCAATAGGCCACTTCGCCACTAGCGCGCGGTCAGTCAACTGGTCGATAGCGGCTTGGCGGTCCACTGCCGCCTCGACAATCTGACGGAAGAATTTCAGATCGGCTTCGGCCCAGACCTCGCCTTCGGTCTCGACCCCGATACGGTGGTCCTCGAACTCATGCAGAACGGTGCCGATGGGGCTGTCGGACGCTTCCATCTGGAACAACGCCTGCACGGCATAAAAGCGAGCAGCGCTGCGCAGGGCGCGCTTGGCCTTGGAATCGAGCTTCATGTTTGCGCCCCGCCTGTGGCGATCTGAATTTCATCGGCTTTCGGCTTGAAACCGACGCTGCGCGCGGGTTTACCCCAGCGCCGCGACAGCGCGATCAGGTGCAAGGCCGCCGCCGCAGCCCCGCCACCTTTGTTTTGGCCAGCGGCTTCGGCGCGTGCTTCTGCCTGTGCGCGGTTTTCCACGGTCAGGATGCCATTGCCGATGCATGCGCCTTGCAAGCCCAGAAGCGCAATCGCGCGCGAGCTGTCATTGCAGACCGTGTCGTAATGCGTGGTTTCCCCCCGGATCACGCAGCCCAAAGCCACGAATCCATCGAAATCGGCCATACGAAAGGCTTGGCCAATGGCGGTGGGCACTTCGAGTGCGCCGGGGACTTCGATCAGGTCATGCGTGCCGCCTGCGGCCTCTATCTCTGCCCGTGCGCCGGCAACCAATTGGTCGGCGATGTCCTTGTAGTAGGGCGCGACCACGATCAAAAGTTTGGGGGGGCGGTCGAAAGACGGGCGCGGTAGCACGTAATGGGATTCGTTCGCCGCCATGTCAGGCCCCTTTCCGCGAGGGTATCTTGCGCGTGCCGACGATGGACAGGCCGTAGCCTTCGAGGCCTACAACGCGCGGTGTGGCAGAATTGGTCAGCAATACCAATTCGTGCAGGCCCAGCGACGACAGGATCTGCGCGCCAAGCCCATATTGCCGCAAGGTCTGGGGCGAGGCATCGGACATCGCCATTTTCATATGTGTGTCACGCAGCAGCACCAACACGCCGCGCCCTTCTTCTGCGATCAACTGCATCGCGTCGGAAAATTCGCCCGCGCGGCCCGGTCCGCCAGTGCCAACAAGGTCCAAAAGCGGGTCGAAGGCGTGCATCCGCACCAGAACCGGCTCTGGCGTGGAAATATTGCCCTTGATCAGCACCACATGTTCCGCGCCTTGCGTGGTGTCGGAATAGACGCGCATCTGCCATTCGCCCCCGAATTCCGAGGTGATGACCTGCTCGGACATCATGCGCACAAGGTTGTCATGGCGGCGGCGATAGGCGATCAGGTCGGCGATTGTGCCGATCTTCAGCCCGTGCTTTTGCGCGAAGGCCACCAAGTCTGGCAGCCGCGCCATATCGCCATCTTCTTTCATGATCTCGCAGATCACGCCGGACGGGTTCAGCCCCGCAAGACGCGAAATATCGACCGCCGCTTCGGTATGGCCCGCGCGCACCAGCACGCCGCCATCACGCGCCCGCAGCGGAAACACATGGCCGGGTGTCGCAATATCGGCCGCGCCCTTGGAGCCATCAATCGCCACGGCCACGGTGCGCGCGCGGTCATAAGCGGAAATGCCGGTAGAGACACCTTCGCGCGCCTCAATGGACACGGTGAAGGCGGTTTCATGCCGCGAGGAATTGCTCGACGCCATCAATGGAAGACCAAGCTGGTCAATCCGCTCGGATGGCAGTGTCAAGCAGATCAGCCCCTTGCCATGCGTGGCCATGAAGTTGATCGCCTCTGGCGTGGCCATCTGCGCGGGGATGACCAGATCGCCTTCATTCTCGCGGTCCTCATGGTCGACAAGAATGAACATGCGGCCCTTGCGCGCTTCCTCTATGATCTCTTCGGTCGAGGAAATGGCATCTCGCCAACTTTGTTCGACCTCGCCGGGCTTTTCATATTGCATGTCGCGCGCATCCTTAAACTGTCTCGCGTCCAGATAGCCCAAAGCCGCGCTTTCGAAAAGGGGCCAAAGGGCGCAATCCATGCCCGGTAAATGCGCCGCGCGCCGCGTTCAGCCACGCTTTGCTTGCTTCTGGCACAACAGGCCCTTGCCCGCAGCAGGAGCCTTGCCATGAAAGACGTCCGCAAACTGGCCGAAGAAATCGTCGCCCGCGAAGGCGGTTTCG
>CAYNWX010000081.1:0-5829 GCA_964401005.1 uncultured Natronohydrobacter sp. | reverse complement strand
CCGCGCGCCGTCCCAGACAACCAACAACGTCCCCGCCGCCGGTGAAGCGCTATCTAGGACACACTCCAACACAGCGCAACAGAAAAATGACAGAGGAAGAAGAAAAGTTTCTGATCGCCCGCGGGATGTGCGAGGTTGATCCAGATCACTGCAAGAAAAGGATGATCTTGTAGTCCTGTTTCGGTGCACAATTTGGAAAGGAACGATCATGTCTTACAAAGCGCTTGGTCTGTGGGCTGCCTTGGCCCTTGCAAGCCCGGTCCAGGCCGATGGCTTCTTCACATTCGAAGCCGAAGGCACGTTCGATGACGTCGTCTTCGCGGTCGAGTTGGCGATCACGAACCGTGGCTTGGTCATCGATTCGGTGAACCACATTGGCGAGATGCTGGCCCGCACCAAGGAAGATGTCGGCGGCACCAAGGATCTGTTCGCGGGGGCGCAGGTCATGTCCTTCTGCTCTGCCGATATCTCGCGGCAGGTGATGGAGACCAATCTGATGAACATCCAGTATTGTCCTTACGGCATCTACGTGTTCCAGCCTGCGGAAGAAGGCGCGCCGGTGATGGTCGGCTATCGTGAATACAGTGACAAAAGCATGCAGCCGGTCAATTACCTGTTGCAGCAGATCGTGGCGGATGCGTCGAATTGATCGCGGATCACTCGCGCGGAAACACGATAGCTTGATTTGAAACAACGTGGCGCGCTGGCTTAGCGGCGCGCCTTGTTCCGTCAAGGTGGCCTCACGCGAATATGGCCTACATCTAATGTGAACAGTGTCGCGTAACTCCCATGTCATTACGGAAATGACCAATGGAGGTTACACTATGTTTAAGACCACTTTGACTGGCGCTGCTGTCGCCCTTGCTCTGGCAACCCCGGCCCTTGCCGGTGGCCATGGTGGCAAAACGATCGTTGATATCGCCGTGGAAGATGGCCGCTTCACCACGCTTGTCGCCGCTGTCACCGCAGCCGGTCTGGCGGAAACCTTGTCGGGCGAAGGTCCGTTCACCGTGTTCGCGCCGACCGATGATGCGTTCGCCGCACTGCCGGAAGGCACCGTCGAGGGCTTGCTGAATGACATCCCGACCCTGACGTCGATCCTGACCTACCACGTCGTCCCCGGCGCGGTCATGTCGGGCGATCTGACCGATGGCATGATGCCCGCGACCGTGAATGGTCAGACCGTGACCATCGGTGTTGGCGATGCTGTGACCGTCGATGGCGCGACCGTCATTCTGGCCGATATCGAAGCCTCGAATGGTGTGATCCACGTGATCGACCAAGTGATCCTGCCGGAATAATCTTCGGCACGGTTCAAAAACAGCGGGCGACCCCTTGGGCCGCCCGTTTGCATATCAGGGCTTGTAGCTGCGCACCGTGTCTATCATCAGCGCGACATTTTCCGGGTCTGCATCCGGTGTGATACCATGACCCAGGTTGAAGATGTGCGGGCCGTTCTTGAAGGCTGCAACGACCTTGCGTGTTTCATCCACCAGCTCTTGCCCGCCCGTAACCATGTGGCGCGAGGCAAGATTGCCCTGCACACAACCATCGCATTGCACATTGGCCGCGGCCCATTCCGGCGTGACGGAATCGTCAATCGCTACGCAATCCGCACCGCTGGCCTTGTGGAAACCGATGTAATTGTCGCCGCCTTCACGTGGGAAGGCGATGACGGGAATGCCCGGATGGCGGGCCTTGAGCGCGTCGATGATGCGCTTGGTCGGGGCCAGCGCGTATTTGGCGAAAGCGTCGTCCTTTAGCGAACCGGCCCAGCTGTCGAAGATCTTGACCACTTCGGCCCCGGCCTTGATCTGCATGGACAGGTATTCGATGGTTGCATCGGTGATCCGGTCGATTAGCGCGTCGAACACTTCGGGCGCGCCCTCTCGGAGGGCGTGGGCCGGGCCTTGATCCTTTGTGCCGCGCCCGGCGATCATGTAGGTCGCGACGGTCCACGGCGCACCGGCAAAACCGATGAGCGTGGTCTCGCACGGCAATTCGCGCGATAGGATGCGCACTGTTTCATAGACTGGGTTCAGCGTGTCGTGGATGGCATCGGTGGGCTTCAAAGCATCGACCCCAGCCTGATCGGTGATGGTGGACAGGCGCGGCCCTTCACCGGTGACGAACCACAAATCGGCCCCCAGCGCCTGCGGCACCAGCAGGATATCGGCAAACAAGATGGCCGCGTCAAACCCATAGCGGCGGATCGGTTGCAGCGTGACTTCTGCTGCCAGTTCAGGATTGTAGCACAGCGACAGGAAATCCCCGGCCTGCGCGCGAGTGGCGCGGTATTCGGGCAAGTAGCGACCAGCCTGGCGCATCATCCAGATGGGGGGCGTGGGTAGAGTTTCCCCGGCAAGGGCGCGCAGGATAGTCTTGGTCATGTCGTTTTCTCCTTGGTCGGTCTTGTCGTCACAAGTCGGGGGCAAGTTGTCAAGTCTGCATGACACTCTGTGCTTGAAAGGTGCCATGTGCGGCGCTATGCAAAACGCATGACACACGCACACCCGACCCCCGACCAGCCCCTGAAAATCGGCACGCGCGGCTCTCCGCTGGCGCTGGCGCAGGCGTATGAAACGCGCCACCGCTTGATGGCGGCGCATGGCCTGCCCGAGGCTGCGTTCGAGATCATGGTCATCAAGACCACGGGCGATGACCGCACGCTGATCGACGCGGACCGCCCGTTGAAAGAGATCGGGAACAAGGGGCTGTTCACCAAGGAAATCGAAGAGGCGATGGTCGAAGGGCGAATCGACATTGCCGTGCATTCGATGAAGGATATGCCGACGGTGCAGCCCGATGGCCTGACTTTGGGCTGCTACCTGCCGCGCGAAGACACACGCGATGCCTTCGTGTCGCCCAAGTCGCACGGGATCGCAGATTTGCCGTCTGGCGCGGTTGTCGGGTCGTCGTCCTTGCGCCGACGCGCGCAATTACTGAATAAACGGCCCGACCTGAAAGTGGTTGAATTTCGCGGCAATGTGCAGACCCGGCTGAAAAAATTGCAAGAGGGCGTGGCCGATTGCACATTCTTGGCCATGGCAGGGCTGAACCGTCTGGGGATGAGCGATATTGCAACGGGCGGAATAGAGCCCGAAGACATGCTGCCCGCCATTGCCCAAGGCGCGATCGGTATTGAATGGCGTATCGCTGACGACGCAACAGCAGAATTGTTGGTGCCGCTGCACGACACGCCCACGGGGCACCGCTTGGCGGCCGAACGTGCATTTCTGGCCGCGCTCGATGGGTCATGCGAAACGCCCATAGCGGGGCTTGCTCTGATCGAAGGCGATGAAATCTGGCTGCGCGGCGAAATCCTGCGCCCCGATGGCTCGCAAAAGCTGGCAACCGAGGGGCGCGCGTTGATTGCCGATGGCGCGGCGCTTGGCCGCGAATTGGCGGCAGAGTTGCGCGGTCGCGCGCCTGCCGGGTTCTTCGACTGGCTTTAAGCCGCCGCCTTAAGCCTCGGCACAAGCCCATGTGCCCAGCCTGAAATCGTGCCAGCGCCAAGGCAGACGACCATGTCGCCGGGTTTGGCATGGGTGCGCACCAGCGCTTCCAGAGCTTCCTCGCTGTCCACGGCCTGCGCGTTGCGGTGGCCATGCGCAGCCAGACCAGCCAAAAGGTCGTCGCGGCTGGCACCGGGAATCGGGTCCTCGCCAGCGGCATAGACCGGGGCAATGCCCACGACATCGGCCTCGTTAAAGCAGGTGCAGAAATCCTCGAACAGGTGCGACAGGCGCGTGTAGCGGTGCGGTTGGTGTACGGCGATCACCCGCCCCGTGCCGCCCAAAGCCTGCCGCGCGGCGCGCAGCACGGCGGCAATCTCGACCGGGTGGTGGCCGTAATCATCGATGATGGTCACGCCACCCACCACGCCAACACGGGTAAAACGCCGATTCACGCCGCCGAACTTGGCGAGCGCGTTGCGAATCTCGACCGCATTCATCCCCAGATGCCGCGCGGCGGCCACAGCAGACAATGCGTTTGACACATTATGATCCCCCGGCATGGGCAAGGAGCAGCCTTCGATCACGCGGCCTTCGGCCTGCAACGCGATGTCGAACTGCGCGACACCGGCGTCATAGCGCAGGTTGATCGCGCGGATATCAGCCTGTGCATTGAAGCCAAAGGTCACGACGCGCCGGTCCGTCAGCTTGGCCACCAACGCCTGCACTTCGGGGTGATCGGTGCAGCAAATGGCCAAGCCGTAGAACGGAATACCGCTGGCAAAGTCATAGAAGCCTTTGCGCAGCGCGTCGAAGCTGCCCCAATGTTCCATATGTTCGGGGTCGATATTGGTAACGATGGCAATGGTCGCGGGCAGGCGATTAAAGCTGCCGTCAGATTCATCTGCCTCAACCACCATCCACTCGCCTTCACCCGCGCGCGCGTTCGACCCATAGGCATGGATCACACCCCCGTTGATGACGGTCGGGTCCAATCCGCCTTCGTCCAGAAGGGCCGCGACCATGGTTGTTGTGGTGGTCTTGCCATGCGTGCCCGCCACCGCAATATTCGAGCGCAGACGCATCAGTTCCGCCAACATCTCGGCACGGCGCACCACGGGAAGGCCAGCAAGGCGCGCGGCCTGCAATTCGGGATTGTCGGGCTTGATCGCGGTCGAGACGACGATGACCGCCGCGCCCTCGATATTCTCAGCCCGCTGGCCCACGAATACCTCTGCCCCAAGGCTTTCCAGCCGTTGGGTGATGGGGCTGGCCTTCAGGTCGGACCCTTGCACACGGTAGCCATGAGTCATGAGCACCTCTGCAATCCCCGACATGCCAATGCCGCCGATCCCGATGAAATGGATGGGGCCAATATCTGTGGGCAGCTTTGTGGCGGGGCTCATGGGCGGTCCTTTCGGGCTAGCGCCTCGACCAGTTCGGTCAGGCGCTCTGTGGCATCTGCACGGCCTGCGCCAAGCGCGGCTTGCGCCATTTGCGCGGCGGCACTCGGATTGGCAAGGATGGAATGCAGGCTTTCGGCGAGTGCGGGCGCGGTGAACTGGCTTTCAGGGAAAACTACGGCGGCATCTACAGCGCCCAACATCCTCGCATTCGCCGCCTGATGGTTGGCAGCTGCAGCGGCAAAAGGCACCAGCACAGACGGGCGGCCAATGACGGAAATATCGGCCACCGACGACGCGCCCGCGCGGCTGATGACAAGCTGGCATTCCGACAGGCGGCGTGGAATATCGGCAAAAAACGGGGCAATCTCGGCGCGGACATTACCTGCCTCATAGGCGGCAATCACGCGATCCATATCTTCCTCGCGGGCCTGATGGGCTACGGTCAGGTTACGTTTTATGTCGTCCGGCAAGGCGCTGATGGCGGCAGGCACCACATCGGACAGGATGCGCGCGCCCTGAGAGCCACCGATCACCAGCAAATCCATCGGGTAATCACCCGGCGCGATGTAGCCTGCGCCCGCGCGTTCCAGCACGGCAGCACGCACCGGGTTGCCGGTGAATTCGGCGTCCAGCCCTTCGGCCCCTTCCGTGGGCCATGTGCCGCAAGCCAGCTTGTTCACCCGGCGGGCAAAAAGCTGGTTCACCCGGCCCAGAACGCCGTTTTGTTCATGAATCATGCGCGGCACACGCAGCAGCCATGCCGCGCCCAGCGCCGGAATCGATGGATAGCCGCCAAAGCCGACCACCGCTTTGGGCCGGTCCAGCACCATGCCCAGCGCCGCGCCCAAGACGCCCGCCGCCAACTTGAATGGCACCTTGATCTGGTCGGCCAAACCACCGCGCGCGAAAGTTGCAGCACTTACAGTGTCGATCCGCACGGCATCGGGAAAACCGCCTGCATAGCGCGC
>CAYNWX010000080.1:0-8707 GCA_964401005.1 uncultured Natronohydrobacter sp. | reverse complement strand
GTATGCGCGCAGCCAAGGAAATGCCCGCCCGGTCCAACCTCGCGCAGGGCATCCATGGCTTGTCCGTTTTCCGACATGTCCACGCCGCGCGCCAGATGGTGCAGCGTGCCAAGCTGGTCGGCATCCATCACGAATTTCTCGTAAGAGGAGACAAGTCCCCCTTCCAGCCACCCGCAGGCGTGAAGCATGAAATTCACGCCCGACAAAAGCGCCATGTTCAGGCTGTTGGCGGTTTCGTAGGCGGCCTGCGCGTCGGGCAGTTTTGACCCGCAAAATGACCCGCCAGAGCGGTAGGGCAAGCCCAGCCGCCGCGCCAATTGCCCCGCGCCATAGGTGATCAGCGACGCTTCTGGAGTGCCAAATGTGGGCGCGCCGCTATTCATGTCAATCGAGGTGACGAAGGCCCCGAAGATCACGGGTGCGCCGGGGCGCACCAACTGGCTATACGCTACGCCCGCCAGGACCTCGGCCAAGACCTGTGTGAGCGTGCCCGCAACCGTGGTCGGGGCCATGGCGCCTCCCACGATGAAGGGCGAGATGATGCAGGCCTGATTAGCGCGGGCGTAAACCTCTAACGCGCCCATCATGGTGGAATCGAAGGTCAGTGGGCTGTTGATGTTGATGAGCGAGGTCATCACCGTGTTCTGGTCAACGAAGTCTGCCCCGAAGAGCAGTTTCGACATTTCCACCGAATCCTCGGCCCGCACGGGTTCGGTGACGGACCCCATATAGGGCTTGTCCGACAAGGTCATATGCGCCAGCAACATGTCCAGATGGCGCTTGTTCACGGCCACGTCGGTCGGCTCGCAGACCGTGCCGCCGGAATGGTGCAGCCATTTCGACATGTAGCCCAGTTTCACGAAATTCCGGAAATCCGCCATCGTGGCATAGCGGCGGCCACCGGCCAGATCGCGTACGAAGGGGGGGCCGTAGACCGGTGCCAGCACAAGGTTGCGCCCACCGATTTCGACATTGCGCGCCGGGTTGCGGGCGTGTTGGGTAAAGGTCGCGGGCGCGGTGGCGCACAGCTTGCGCGCCAGCCCGCGTGGGATGCGCACGCGCTCGCCCTCGATCTCTGCGCCAGCTTCGCGCCACAAGTCCAGCGCGGCGGGGTTTTCCGCAAAGACCACGCCAATTTCGGCAAGGACGGTTTCGGCATTGGCCTCGATGATCGCCAACGCCTCTTCGTTCAGAACCTCTAGGTTGGGAATGTTGCGTTCGATATATTTCGCGGTGTCCAGACTGACCGCAGATCGCGCTGCACGCCGAGCAGCACCGCCGCCGCCGCTGCGCCCACGCCGCCCACCTGTCGCAGATTCTGTTTCTAACGCCGGTTCTGCCATGTCGCTCACTCCTTGCAAGCCCGTCGTGAATCGTCAGGCGGATGCTTGATCTTTCTACAAAGTGGCGCGGCCGGTAAATGGCCAATTAACGGCGCTTCGCAGTGCAAAGCGACACTTTGGCCCCGTTTGCTTGCTGGACACATCGCGCCCGAGCGCATAAACGCGCGATATAAAACAGGCCCTTACCCTCGGCATTTGGGGGGGGACGCCTTGTGTGCTAGGGGATCGGCCCCATATGAATCCCCCGCCCAACCGCCATGGATTTGGGCAGAGCGACAGGAGCCATGCCATGCTGGACATGCCCAATATCCGCGAGACTTTGCGCGCGGAATATGACCTTGCCCCGAACCCCGATCTGGCGGCGTCTATGCAGGCTGAATATGCCCGCATGGCGCGTGTCATCTCGCCCGTCGATTGGGCCATCCATGCGCCCTATGTCGCCGCGATCAATGCATTGAAGCGCGAACGCAATGCCACCATTCTGGCGCATAACTATATGACGCCAGAGATTTACCATGGCATTGGCGATGTGGTGGGCGACAGTCTGCAGCTGGCCATTGCCGCAACACAGACCGATGCCGATGTGATCGTGCAATGCGGCGTGCATTTCATGGCCGAAACCTCGAAAATCCTGAACCCGTCCAAAGCCGTGCTGATGCCCGACATGCAGGCGGGGTGTTCGCTGGCCGAATCCATCACGCCCGCTGGCATTGCCGAAATGCGCGCGCGCTATCCCGGCGCGCCGGTGGTTAGCTACGTGAACACCACGGCAGAGGTGAAGGCGGCCAGTGACATTTGCTGCACGTCCGCCAATGCTGCACAGATCATCCGCGCGCTAGAGGCGGATACGATCATCATGACGCCCGATCAATACCTTGCGCAGAATGTGGCGCGCGAGGTGCCGGAAAAGCGCATTGTCTGGTGGGAAGGATCGTGCATCGTGCACGAGCAATATACCGCGCAGGACATCCGCGATTTCCGAGACTGGAACCCCGGTACGCGGATCATCGCGCACCCTGAATGCCCGCCAGATGTGGTGGCAGAGGCGGATTTCAGCGGCTCGACCAAGGGCATTCTGGATTATGTCAGTGCAGAGCGGCCCGCGCGCGCAATGCTTGTGACCGAATGTTCCATGGCGTCGAACATTTCCGACGCGCACCCGGATGTCGAATTCATCGGGCCTTGCAATATGTGCCCCTACATGAAGAAGATCACGTTGGAAAAAGTGCTGTGGTCGCTGCATTCCATGACGACAGAGATCACCGTGCCCGAGGATGTGGCCGTCAAGGCCCGTCTGGCGGTGCAGCGCATGATCGACCTAAGCGCGAAGGGCTAGCGGATTGGACACATCGCGCATTGTGATTGTGGGCGCGGGCTTGGGCGGGCTTTATGCGGCGCTCGTCTTGGCCCCGCGCCCTGTTCTGGTCATCTCGCCCGAAACCTTGGGCGAGGGGGCATCTTCGGCTTGGGCGCAAGGCGGTATTGCCGCCGCGATGTCCGCGCCTGATACGCCAGAAGCCCATGCCGAAGATACGATGCGTGCGGGTGCGGGCATTGTGGACCCGGAAGTGGCGCGCATGGTCACGCAGGCCGCGCGCGACCACATCCTTGATCTGGCGCAGCATGGCGCACCTTTTGACCGTGATGCGCAAGGCGGTTTCGTGATGAACCACGAGGCCGCGCATTCCACCGCCCGCTTGGTGCGGGTGCAGGGCGACCAAGCGGGCCGCAAGATCATGGAAACGCTGATTGCTGTGGTGCGGGCCACGCCCTCTGTGCAGGTGCTGGAGGGGGTAATCGCGCAAGGGCTCTTGACCGAGGGCAACCGCGTGAGCGGGCTGCGTGTGGCGCGGGTTGCGGATACTGGCGTAAGCGCGCCGATGGACCTGCGCGCACCGGCCGTTTTGCTGGCAGGCGGTGGGTCTGGTGGATTATACGCGCTGACCACCAACCCCGCGCGCATTTGCGGGCAGGTGATGGGTATGGCTGCGCGGGCTGGTGCGCGCATGGCCGATATGGAATTCGTGCAATTTCACCCCACAGCCATGGATGTGGGACTGGACCCGGCGCCCTTGGCGACAGAAGCCTTGCGCGGGGCAGGGGCGGTCTTGGTCAATGCCGATGGCTCTCGCTTCATGCGCGGCGAGCACCCAGCGGCGGAACTTGCACCACGCGATATCGTGGCGCGCGCGGTGTTTGCGCAGGCGCAGGCAGGTGCGCGGCCCATGTTGGACACGCGCATAGTTTTGGGCGCGCGGCTGCTGACCGAATTCCCGATCGTCGCCGAAGCCTGCAAGCGCGCGGGCATAGACCCGGTCGCACAGCCCATCCCTGTGGCAGCGGCGGCGCATTACCATATGGGTGGCGTCGCGGTGGACCGGAACGGGCGCAGTTCGCTGGAAGGGCTTTGGGTCTGCGGCGAAGCTGCATCGACAGGTCTGCACGGGGCGAACCGCTTGGCGTCGAACGGGGTGTTGGAGGCGTTGGTGTTTGCCCGCGCCTGTGCACAAGATATCGGCGCGCAGATACTGCCTTTGGATGGCGCAGACGTAGAGTTGGCCTTTACCGGGCACGGCATCGAACCCAACCCGGATGCGGTAGCAACCCTGCGCCAGACGATGACCGAGATGGTCGGCGTGCGCCGCACAGGTGCGGGGCTACGCCGCGCGCTTGGCGTGATCGACCACCTCGAGCACAGGCATTCTGATTGCATCGATTTCCTGAATATGTGCGCGACCGCCCGCCTGATCGCGGCCAGCGCTTTGGCGCGGTGCGAAAGCCGTGGCGCGCATTGGCGCGACGATTTCCCGGCCACCGACCCCGCGCAAGCCGCGCGCAGCTTCACCACCCTTGCCGATACCTTGGAGAGTGCATGATACCTGCTATCCCCGACTTGTTGCTGGAACCCTTGGTGCGCGCGGCCCTGATTGAGGATCTGGGACCCAATGGCGACGCCACCACTCGCGCGGTCATCGGCACCGACCTGACCTATAGCGCGCGGCTGAATGCGCGGGTTTCGGGCGTTGTTTCGGGCGTGCAAGCGGCGGTTTTGGCATTTCGCTTGGTGGACCCTGCATTGTGCGTCACGGTCCTTTGCGCAGATGGCAAGCGCGTTGCAGCAGGTCAGACGATTATGACCATCGATGGGTCAGCGGCCTCTATCCTCTCGGCAGAGCGCGTGGCGTTGAATTTCATGGGCCGGTTGACCGGGATCGCCACGCTGACTGCGGCCTTCGTGGCTGAAACGGCGGGCCACAAGGCGCGTATCACCTGCACCCGCAAAACAACACCGGGGCTGCGGCTGGTGGAAAAACAGGCCGTGTTGCACGGTGGCGGCAGCCCGCACCGCTACAGCTTGTCGGACGCGATCCTTATCAAGGACAACCACATTGCGGCAGCAGGGGGCGTTCCCCAAGCGCTGCGCGCCGCGCGCGACCGTGCTGGACATATGATGCGTATCGAGATCGAAGTGGATACGCTGGTGCAGCTAGAGAAAGTTCTGGCCACCGGTGGCGCGGATGTGGTGCTGCTGGACAATATGGACGCGGCGACCCTGACACAGGCGGTGAAGATGGTCGCGGGTAAACTTGTAACCGAAGCCTCTGGCAATATGCGGTTGGAGCGGATCGCCGAAGTGGCGGCGACCGGGGTCGATTTCATCTCGGTCGGCGCGCTGACGCATTCAGCGCAAGTGGCGGATCTGGGCCTCGATTTCTAAGAACAACGGCATACCTAGCCCGTCCATCTGCGCTTTACATGTTAAATTCTTTGCAAGTTCTCTTGCCCGTGACCCAAGCACTCGCTAGGGGTCTGGCATGACGACGAAGACCCGCTCTTTCCGTTCTGATCTGGGCGCCGTTCTGGCGCTGGGCTTGCCCTTGGCAGGCAGCCATGTCGCGCAATTCATGCTTGCGGTGACCGACACTGTCATGCTGGGGTGGTATGGCGTTGTCGATCTGGCGGCAAGCGTGATCGGTGCGGCGGTCTATTTCACCATGTTCACCTTTGGCCTTGGCTTTGCCAATGCGGTCATGCCCCTTGTGGCAACGGCAAGTGCCTCGGCAGACGACACTGATGTGCGCCGCGTGACCCGAATGGGCCTGTGGCTGTCGGCGGGATTTGCGATCGTGGTCTACCCGGTGTTTTGGTATTCCGGCGCGCTCCTTGCAGCCCTTGGCCAACCGCCAGAGGTTGTGCCCTTGGCGCAGGATTATCTGCGCTTGATGGGCATTGCGCTGTTTCCAGCATTGGTCGTGGCCGTGTTAAAGAACTACCTAGCGGCTTTGGGGCGCACGCAGGTCGCGCTTTGGCTGACAGTGGCGGCGGTATTTTTGAACATCGCGCTGAACTGGATGCTGATCTTCGGCAATCTGGGCTTTCCCGAACTGGGGGTGCGCGGGGCGGCGCATGCCTCTGTCTGGGTGCAGGTGGCAACGGTGGTGGGGCTTGTGCTGTATTGCGCCCGCGCCGAAGGGTTGCGCCGCTACACGCTGTTCCAACGATTCTGGCGGCCCGATTGGCAGGCCATGGGGCAGGTCTGGCGATTAGGCTGGCCGATTGGCGTTGCATTGGTGGCGGAAACCGCGCTGTTTTCCGCTGTTGCTATACTGGTGGGCCGACTTGGCACGCTGGAATTGGCAGCTCATGGGATAGCGGTCGAGATATCAGCGGCGGTTTTCATGGTTCATCTGGGCTTTTCCAACGCGGGCACCGTTCTTGTAGGCCGCGCGCGGGGCCGGGGTGATACTGACAGCTTGCGCGCGGGCGCGCGTGCGACAATTTTCGCCTCGGTCTGTTTGGCGTTGGCGACGATGGTGATCTATATCGCCTTTGGCGGCCATTTGGTTGGGTTGTTCCTGTCACCCGACGAGCCAGCGCGCGAGCAGATCGTCGCACTTGGAGCGGTGCTGATGATGGTGGCAGCGTTCTTCCAGTTGGCTGACGGAGCACAGGTGGTTGCAATGGGCCTGCTGCGCGGTGTGCAAGACACCAAGGTGCCGATGTGGATTGCGGCATTCAGCTATTGGGGCATCGGCTTTCCAGCGGGGTATCTGTTTGGCTTGGGTTTGGGCTGGGGCGCACCGGGGATCTGGGTCGGCCTCGTGCTGGGCTTGGGCACAGCGGGTGTCTTGCTGATGTGGCGCTTCTGGTCTGGGCGCGCGGTGGCGGTTTAACCAAGTAGGCGCGGAAGTTCGATCTTGGGGCATTTGTTCCAGACCACATGGAAGCCCAGCGCGCTGGCACACTTCGCGGCATCGGGGTCAAACACGCCGATCTGCATCCAGATCGTGCGCAGGTTTGGCAGATGGGCGATGGCGTCATCGACCACAGCGCCGACCTCTTCAGAGCGGCGGAAGATGTCCACCATATCCACCTCGAGCGGGCAGTCGGCAAGGCTAGCGCGGATCATTTCGCCTTTGAACATCTGCCCCTCAAGACCCGGATTGACTGGGATCACCCGATACCCCCTAGCCACCAGATAATGCGCTACGTTATGACTTGGGCGCTCAGGATTGGCGGAAAACCCGACAAGCGCGATCACGCGGGTGTCGGTCAAAATGGCGCGGAGCGTGGTATCTGATGCGTTTTGCATAGATCAATGATCGCGCCCGGCGTCGACAGAGGCAATAAAAAAAGCCCGGCTTGGAGCCGGGCATAGGTGCGGAACGAGGGACAGTAACAGTTCGGCGTGGGTGTTCCAGCCCGACGCCATTCGTTTCATGTGGGTTCGGAAATACGACTTTCCAGACTTTCTCGCAAAAAGGTGAGAGAAAGCTCTGCTAAGGTCGATCCAGTGGCAATAATTTGCGGCAAAGAACCAGGACTTTAGTCGCCGTGTTTTAGCCTATGCAGATCTGTTACATCCGAAATCTTGAAAAGATTTCTGGCCGATTTCTTTTAAAGAAATCGGCGCAACACCAGGCGTCAGCCAATGCACTGGCGCGCGGTTGCAGAAAATGACGATTTGCCCGGAATTTTCGACGACCTGATAGCCTCGTCTTTGGATTTCGCGCATGAACAGATCCATGCCGACGAAG
Source organism: uncultured Natronohydrobacter sp. (assembly GCA_964401005.1). Classification (GTDB taxonomy): domain Bacteria; phylum Pseudomonadota; class Alphaproteobacteria; order Rhodobacterales; family Rhodobacteraceae; genus Roseinatronobacter. Next base: position 1,326 of record CAYNWX010000080.1, on the reverse strand, counting down.
CGCTCTATGTCGCGGGCCTTGCGTCGAATAACGGCACCTTCTTGCACCGCCTTCGATGCAAAGAGGTCATGGAGCCAGACCTCGGGCGAGAGGGGAGAGTTGCGGGTCGACATGCGCAGATGGTGACCCAACAGTGTTAAACATGTGTTAACGGCCGTTAGTTTCTGACCACGATTTCTACTTCCGCCCCCGCCGCTTCAGGCCGCCGCGCTGCCCCGGCTTGCCTGCTGTCGAGCGGGGTTTCACAGCGCTGTCTACGGCCTCGTCGATAGCAGATTGTCGCGCCAATGGATCGTCTGCGATGGCAAGCTCGACCGCTTCCAGCCGCTTGATTTCGTCGCGCAGGCGGGCTGCTTCCTCGAATTCCAAGTTCTCGGCAGCTTTGCGCATGTCGGTGCGCAAGCCTTCCAGATGGGCTTGCAGATTCGCGCCGGGCTTCACCTTGTCGATCTTGGCCGTGACGCGCGCCATATCGGTGTCGCCTTGGTATAGCCCAGCCAGCACATCTTCGACATTCTTGCGCACGGTAGTGGGTGTGATCTCATGCTCATTGTTATAGGCAATTTGTTTGTCACGGCGGCGGTTGGTTTCACCCAGAGCGCGTTCCATACTGCCAGTCACACGGTCGGCATACATGATGACCCGGCCATCGGCGTTGCGCGCGGCGCGTCCGATGGTCTGAATCAGCGATGTTTCGGACCGCAGAAAGCCTTCTTTGTCCGCATCCAGAATGGCGACCAATCCGCATTCGGGAATGTCCAACCCTTCGCGCAACAGGTTGATGCCGATCAGCACGTCGAAGGCGCCCAGCCGCAGATCGCGCAAAATTTCGATCCGTTCAATCGTGTCGATATCCGAATGCATGTAGCGCACGCGGATGCCCTGTTCATGCAGGTATTCGGTCAGATCTTCGGCCATGCGCTTGGTCAGTACCGTCACCAACACGCGCAGGTCGCGCGCGGCAACGTTGCGGATCTCATCCAGAAGGTCATCCACCTGCGTGGCAACGGGGCGAATTTCCACCTCTGGGTCCAAAAGCCCCGTGGGGCGAATGACCTGTTCTGTGAACACCCCGCCCGCCTGTTCCAATTCCCATTTTGCAGGTGTGGCCGACACGAAGACCGATTGGGGGCGCATCGCGTCCCATTCCTCGAATTTCAGGGGGCGGTTGTCCATGCAGGATGGCAAGCGGAACCCATGTTCCGCCAATGTCATCTTACGGCGGAAGTCGCCCTTATACATGCCGCCTATCTGCGGCACCGAGACGTGGGATTCATCCGCGAAGACGATGGCGTTGTCGGGGATGAATTCGAACAAGGTGGGGGG
>CAYNWX010000079.1:0-27117 GCA_964401005.1 uncultured Natronohydrobacter sp. | reverse complement strand
TCGCGAAATCACCTTCGCTCGCAACCTAACCCATTGAAATATCAAGGCTGGCCCAAACGCATTCAGCCCGAAATCTCAATTTGCTGCCGAACTTGGGTTGCCCGTTGCGCCATCGTGCTGGACCCAGAGGTGGTGCGCACCACCGCCGCCACACGCCGCCCGTTTCAGGGTTGGCGCTACTTGAAGGCCGAAGATGCCCCGCGCGATCTGCCGAAGGCCCGCAAGGGCGATGACAGTTTGCCGCCCGAACTGGACGCAATGCTGGCCGAGATTGGCTTGCGCTAACCGATCTGCGACAGGGCCGGAAAAGTTTCCAGCAACCACCAGCTAAACCGGGTGAACGCGCCTGTGACCATGGCCAGACCGACCAGCAACAGCAATCCGCCCATGACCTTTTCGATCAGCCCCATATGGCGTTTGATCCGGTTCATGATGGTGATTGACCGTTGCACGAAGATGGCCGCCAGCAGGAAGGGCAGCCCCAATCCCAGCGCATAGACGCCCAGCATGATCGTGCCGCGCATAGCGTCCGCTTCGGTCGCGGCCATGGACAAGATGGCCCCCAGAACTGGGCCAATGCAGGGCGTCCAGCCAAAGGCGAAGGCCAGCCCAAGAAGATAAGCGCCGAACGCAGACCCGCCTTGGTCACCTGCATCGATCCGCGCTTCGCGCATCAGGAACGGTATACGGAATACGCCTAGGAAATGCAGTCCGAACACGATGACAATCGCGCCCGCGATCTGGCCGAACAATTCCGCGTTGCGTAAAAACAGATTTCCCATGGTCGAGGCCGTGAAGCCAAGGATCAGGAATACCGTTGACAGGCCCATCACGAAAAACAGCGCAGGCACAATCGTGCGCCGCTTTTGTGCGCCCGATGTCATTTCCTGCATGGAAACGCCGCCCATATAGGCCAGATAAGGCGGCACGATGGGTAAGACACAGGGCGACAGGAACGACAACACCCCACCCGCAAAGGCAATCAGCAAAGCGGGCATCAGGGCCGCATCGAAAAGATCTATCCCGAACATGAAGCGCCTTCGCTAACGAATGTTTGCCAAGGCATAGACCAAGCCTTGGCAAAGATCATCAACCTGCGCCGTCACATTCCCGTGGCAAGGGCAAGTGACGGCGCGGCTGGTGTTCTTTAGCGCGACCACCATCCGCGGCGGCGTGGCTTGTCTTCTGCCGTGCCGCTCTCATCGGAGGTCGCGGTTTCGACCACTGGCTGCTCTGGCGCCGCACTCTTGACGACCGGGGCTGGTGCGGCCTCTGGGGCAGGGGGAGCAACCGCCTGCGCCTCTGGCTCTGCATCCTTCACCGCGAGAGCCTCGGCTTCTGGCGCGGGAATGCCGAGCATTCTGGCCGCAGCAACAGGGCTTTCGTGTTCCGGGCTTGGCTGCGCGTCTTCGTGCGCCGGGGTCGCGGGTTCTGCCACGGTGTCTCGTGTAACAGGCTCGACCACAGGTGCCTCTTCGGGTACCGCGGCCTCTGGTGCCGGTGCCTCATCTACCGCAGGCTTGCGGCGGCTGCGGCTGCGGCGCGCGGGCTTTTTCGCCGTTGTGTCGTCAGCGTCTGCTGCCGGGGCCTCTGCCTCTGCGGGCACATCTGCCGTTTCCGTCTCTGCCGGAGCAGTTTTCTTCGCACGTGACCCGCGCTTGCGCTTCGGCTTCTCGACGGGCGCTGCATCCTCGGCTGTTGCTTCGGGCTGTGCTTCGACCGCTATGTCCGCGTCCGTATCAGCATCAACGTCAGAGTCGTGACCATTCTCGTCGGTCGTGGCCTCGCCATCTTTGCCGCCACGCCGACGCCGACGCCGACGACGCTTCTTGCGCGGCTGTTCCTCGGTCTCTGCACTCGGCACAACCTCAGCCTCAACGGCCTCGACGGTATCGACCTCTTCGTCCTCTTCCTCAAGCTCTGGCATCAGCTTGCTGTCCATCGACACGACTGCAGCTTGTGGTGTCGGCACACGGGTCGCGGTCTTGAACTTCTCGATCACGAAATCGGGGCTGATCAACGACGGATCAGCTTCCAGACGCACCGCCATGCCAAAGCGTGACTCGATCATCGCAAGGTTTTCGCGCTTGTAATTGAACAGGAAGTTGATGACGGCGGCAGGCGCGCGCACCAAAACCTCGCGCGATTTGCCGCGCGTGCCTTCTTCTTCAATCTGGCGCAGCACGGTAAGGGCCATGCTGTCATCTGACCGGATCAGGCCGGTGCCATGACAATGCGGGCAAGGCTGGGTGGTCGCTTCCAACATACCGGGCCGCAGGCGCTGGCGGCTCATTTCCAACAGGCCAAAGCCCGAGATGCGGCCCACCTGAATGCGCGCACGGTCGGATTTCAGCTTGTCTTTGAGCATCTTCTCGACAGCGGCGTTGTTCTTGCGCTCTTCCATGTCGATAAAGTCGATCACAATCAGGCCGGCCAAGTCACGCAGGCGCAGTTGGCGCGCGATTTCCGCGGCCGCTTCCAAGTTGGTCTTGAGCGCGGTTTCCTCGATAGAGCCCTCGCGCGTCGCGCGCCCAGAGTTGATGTCAATCGCGACCAGCGCCTCGGTAATCCCGATCACAATATACCCGCCCGAAGGCAGTTGAACCGTGGGGTTGAACATGGCGGTCAGGGTGGTTTCGACCTGGTAGCGCGAGAAGAGCGGCAAGCCCTCGTCATAGAGCTTCACGTTCTTGGCGTGGGACGGCATGATCATTTTCATGAAGTCCTTGGCCACGCGGTAGCCTGCCTCGCCCTCGACCAGAACTTCGTCAATGTCCTTGTTGTAAAGGTCACGGATCGTGCGTTTAATCAGGTTGCCTTCCTCGTAGATCGGGGTCGGCGCGATGGATTTCAGTGTCAGGTCGCGGATCTGTTCCCACAGGCGTAGCAGGTATTCGTAGTCGCGTTTGATCTCTGCCTTGGTGCGGTTTGCGCCTGCGGTGCGGATAATCAGGCCCGCGCCTTCCGGCACGATAATCTCACCCGCGATGGCTTTCAGCTTCTGGCGGTCGGCAGCGTTGGTGATCTTGCGGCTGATGCCGCCGCCGCGTGCGGTGTTGGGCATCAGCACGCAATACCGGCCTGCAAGCGACAGGTAGGTGGTCAACGCCGCACCCTTGTTGCCGCGTTCTTCCTTGACCACCTGCACCAGCATGATCTGGCGCACTTTGATAACTTCTTGGATCTTGTAGCGGCGCATGCGCGGCTTCTGGCGCGGGCGGGCTTCTTCGATCGTGTCCCCTTCAGAGACAGACTCGATCCGGTCGTCGATCTCTGTGGCATGTTCGGCGGCGACATAGGCGTCTTCTTCGACAGCCGGATCGGCTGTTCCCGGCGTTTCCGCTAGCAGTGTGTCTTCTGCGGCCTCTGCGGTCTCTGCGACCGCTGCATCTTCATCGGTCGCAGCGTGAGCCTCTACGACGTCGGTCTGATCGGTGTCCTGAGGTTCATCGGCGCCGTCCTCGGGTGTTACCGCACGTTCGTCGCCATCGCCCAAGGGTTCGACGATATCCATACCAGCGATCGACGCCGTTTGGATCTGATCCTCGGCATCGACCGTTTCGGCCTTGCTGGACGACCGGCGGCGATTGCTGGATCGACGCGGCTTGCGCGCCGGTTTCTCTGCTTTGGGGGCCTCGTCTTCGTCAGCGTCAGTTGCGAGCGCGCGCTCTTCTTCCAACAATGCTGCCCGATCCGCTGCCGGAATCTGATAGTAATCTGGATGGATCTCGTTAAATGCGAGAAAGCCGTGGCGGTTGCCGCCATAATCAACAAAGGCCGCTTGAAGCGACGGTTCGACCCGTGTGACCTTGGCTAGGTAGATATTGCCGGCAAGTTGACGGCGGCTTGCGGTTTCAAAGTCGAATTCCTCGACCTTGCTTCCGTCCACCACCACAACGCGGGTTTCTTCCGCGTGGGTGGCATCGATGAGCATTTTCTGTGCCATGAAGTTCCGTTGCACCCGTGCCCACGCAAAACAGGCCGGACAGGCGCTTGGCCTGGCGGAGCGTTTGACATGGTCGGATGGCTTGTCTGAGCGTTTTGCAAGACCATTGCAGCGCCATTTTCTATCAACATCGCGGCAGGAATCCTGCTGCGGGATAGATACAAATTGCGCCTAGGTCCGTTCATCGCGGTTCCAAAAGTGCCACGCTTGGGTGGCTGTTCAGTTCAAGCCCGCCCATTTTTGGCGGCGCGGGCTGTTGAAGCCTTGCGGCCTATCCATCTGCCAAGGCGAGGCGGCGACGATGCCAGCCAATCCGCCAAGGCAGCGAAATCTGTCTGAGTTTGCAGTTTGGATGCAAACCGTAACACATGAAGCATATCTGCGATCTGATGGAAAATACAATGCCAATTACGACGTTTGTGAAAATTGCGAAGTTTCAGACGTAATCGGACCTGACCAAACCGTATTTTGCCATCTTTTCGTTCAGGGTGCGGCGCGGCAGGCGCAGTTCTTCCATCACGGCGGTGATAGCCCCTTTGTGCCGCCGCATGGTGTTGTCGATCAGGATGCGCTCAAACGCCTCTACATGTTCCTTTAGCGGCTTGCCTTCGGTGGTCATAGCCTCGCCCGACGCTTCGTTATCTGCCATGATTAGCGACATGAGCGCGCCATCGTCGCGGCGGCTTTGCAGCACGCAGCGTTCTGCAATCGTGACAAGCTGGCGCACATTGCCCGGCCAAGGTGCTTGCAGCAATTGTGCCGCCTCTGGCATCGACACGTCTGGTACGGCGCAGCCGTAATCTTCGGCGAATTGCGACAGATATTCGTTGAAGAGCGCCAAGATATCCTCGCCGCGTGCACGCAGCGGCGGCAGCACGATCTGATGTGCGCCAAGGCGGAAAAACAGGTCTGGGCGCAGCGCGTCTTCCAGTGTTTGGTCCTGCTTGTGGGCGTTACAGACTGCGATTATCCGCGTTTCAGGCGGGGTGCCTTGCGTGTTGATAAAGGCCAACAGGCGCGCTTGCACGGCTTCTGACAGGGCTTCGACATCTTCCAGCACCAACGTGCCGCCGCGTGCTTGGTCGATCAGCGGGCGTTCGGCGCTGTCTGCGGGGGCGGGGCCAAAAAGCTGCGCGATCAGCGTGGTATCTTCCATGCCCGCGCAATTCACGGATACCAGTTTGCGCCCCGACCGAGAACCAACCGCGTGCAGGGCATGGGCCACAAGCGTTTTGCCAGTGCCGGTTTCGCCGTCGATCAGGACATGACCATCGGCTTGCCCGATATCTAGGATATCTTCGCGCAAACGCTGCATGACTGCCGCATCCCCGATCAGACGGCGCATCATGGTCGCGCCATCGGCCAGTTCATGGCGCAGCGCGCGCGCCTCCATGGCTTGCGCGCGCGCTTTTGCTGCGCGTTCGGCCAAGGCCATCATTTTTTCAGGGTCGAAGGGCTTTTCCAGAAAATCGAATGCGCCCAGGCGCATGGCTTCCACCGCCATCGGCACATCGCCATGCCCGGTGATCAGGATAACCGGGATTGTGCTATCCAGCGCGTTCAACCGTTTCAGCAACCCCATTCCATCCAGCCCCGGCATACGAATATCGGTGATGACAACGCCTGGGAAATCGCTGCCGATTGCGGCGATGGCCTCTAGGCCATCGCTATAGGTTTCGGTGGTGAAGCCCGACAGCGACAGCCATTGGCTGATGGATTGACGCATATCCTGTTCGTCATCGACAATGGCAACATGCATGGCGCTGCTCATGGGCGCGATCCTTCTGATACGAACGGCCTATTGGCCAGTAAGCCGGGACAGAGGCAAGTCTTGTTGCCCCACATTCGCGTGACGGTCATGGCGTTTTGTCCTGCGGTGCGATGTAGCGCGGAAACTCGGCTTCGAAGACGGCGCCGCCATCCCCGGGGTTCATGGCGGTCAAACGCCCACCATGATCTTGCACGATGCCCGATGAAATGGCCAGTCCAAGCCCCACGCCCTGACCGGCGGGCTTGGTGGTGTAGAACGGCTCGAACAAGCTGTCGATATCGGCAATGCCTTCGCCATTATCACGCACCGTCAGTTTCGCGGTTTCACCTTGGCTAAGGATGATGTCAATCTGCGGGGCATTGGTGCCGCGCGTGGCGTCTACCGCGTTGCGCACAAGGTTGACGATGACTTGTTCAACCCGGACCGTGTCGCCCATGATCATCACCGGATAGGGCGGCACGGTGCGCACCAAAAGCACGCGGCTGTCGCGCAGAAGCGGTTCGGTCATGGTCAGCGCATCGGCCACGCAGGTGCGCAGGTCAATGGGGGCAAAGGCCTCTCCGCCCTTGCGCGCGAAGGATTTCAGTGTGCGCGCAATGGCACCCATCCGGTCGATCAGATCGTCAATGCGCTGGAAGGATGCTAGCGCTTCTTCCGTGCGCTTACGCTTCAACAGCAGCCGCGCGCCCGCCAGATAGGTCTTCATCGCGGCCAAGGGCTGGTTCAGTTCATGGCTGACAGAGGCCGACATTTCCCCCAATGACGCCAGCTTGGATGATTGTGCGAGTGTTTGCTCGGCCACCGCTAGATCCTTCTGCATCCGCACCCGCGCCGCGATTTCGCGCTGTAGCCGGGCATTCAGGGCGCGCAATTCTTCCGATTCGCGCAGGAAAACGGCGGATTGCGTATAGGCGCGGCGGCTAAGGATGTAGAAGGTCAGGGCCAACAGCAGCGCAAAGCCCGTCAACACCAGCGCCAAGGCCGCATTGACCTGTTCGCGCACCGAATCGTATCGGGTAAAGCTGACCATACGCCAGCCGCGAAAGGGCACGCGCACTTCCGAGCGCAGAACGGCCTCGCCGCGCAAAAAGGCGTCGGGGGCAGGTTGGGTCCAGTCGGTGGTCGCCCGGAAGGCGCGCGCAATGGCCGATGGCGCGTCGCGGATGGCCAGCGCTTCCTCCAGCGTGCGGCCGCGCCAGCGCGGTTCGGTGGCAAGCACGATCCGGCCAGAGGATTCCACAAGTGCCACGGCATCGGCAAATCCAGCCCAGCTACGCTCGAACTTGGACAGGTCAGCCGAGACGACAACCACCCCCAGAACATCGCGCCCGTCGCGCACCGCCCGCGAGAAGGTGAAGCTGAACCCGCCGCTATCCAACTCGCGCGTCTGAAATACGGTGTCGGGCGCGCGGCGGGCATCGACAAAGGCCGCGTCATTAGCCCGCATCGTGCCAAGAATGTTGCGGTCGGTTGCGCCGACGGTGCGGCCGTTTTGGTCCAGCAATTCTATTGAAGCCGCACCAATTTCGTTTTGCAGGTCGATCAGCCGTTGCGAGATCGTGGCGAAATTCATGTCCCGCAGTGCGGTGGCGATGACCGGATCGCGCGCTAGCAACAAGGGCACGACAGAGTTGCGTTGCAATTCTGACTGGATGTTCCCGGAATATAGCACCAACCGCAATTCGGCGCGGTTGCGCGTGGTATCGGTAAAGTTGCGCGACAGCCAGCCATTCATGAACCAAGTGCTGAGCGCAGCAATCGCCAGCAAGCCAAGCACCGCCGCTCGCCCCCAAAGCGGTATGCCAAGAATGCTGGCGCGGCGATTGTCCAGATCGGGCGGGCTAATCATGGACGAAACGATATTGCGATTGCCCAAGCCGCTCAAGCGACGCGTTTTCAGCCGGGCACGAAAGCGCCGATCAAGCCGGCAAAAACTGCCCGGCCATCAGCGCTGCCATGGACAGCTTCCATTGCGCGTTCGGGATGGGGCATCATACCCAGCACGCGGCGGTTTTCCGACAGGATACCGGCAATGTCGCCATCCGACCCGTTGGGGTTTTGCGCATAGGTAAAGGCCACGCGCTCGTCGCCCTGCAAGCGCGCGACCGTGTCGGCATCGGCGGTGAAATTGCCATCGTGATGTGCGATCGGAATGCGGATTTGCGCGCCTGCCGCATAGCCCGAGGTGAATGCGCTGTCAGTCGTCGCCACGTTCAGCGTAACAGGTTTGCACAGGAATTTCAGGCCGGCATTGCGCAAAAGCGCACCCGGCAGCAGCCCCATTTCCAATAGCACCTGAAACCCGTTGCAGATGCCCAGAACGTAACCTCCGGCCTGCGCATGGGCCGCGATGGCGTGGCCGATGGGCGAGCGCGCGGCAATCGCACCGCAGCGCAAGTAGTCACCATAGGAAAACCCACCGGGAAGGCCGACGACATCGATGCCCGTGGGCAATTCGGTGTCTTTGTGCCAAACGCGCACGACATCTGCCCCGGCCTGCTCGAAGGCGACAGCAAGGTCACGGTCGCAATTCGACCCCGGAAAGGTAATGACGGCGGCTTTCATGTCGTGGCTTACCCCTGCACAGGCTCTAGCGCGTAGCTTTCGATCACGGTGTTGGCGAGCAGCTTCTCGCACATGGCGCGCGCTTGTTCTTCGGCACGGGCTGGGTCGGTTTCGGCAAGGTCCAGTTCGATCATCTTGCCCTGACGAACCTTGTTCACGCCCTCGAAACCAAGCGAGCCAAGTGCGTGGCGTACAGCCTCGCCCTGTGGGTCCAAAACGCCGGGTTTGAGGGTGACGATCACACGCATTTTCATGGAACTGGCTACCTTTTAATTCATCAACTTGGGTTTGGGCATGGGTGTTGCGTTGCGCGGCATCACGCCAAGGCGGCGGGCCACTTCGGAATAGGCATCGGTCAGACTACCAAGGTCACGGCGGAACACGTCCTTGTCCAGCTTCTGACCCGTCTTGATGTCCCACAAGCGGCACGAATCGGGGCTGATTTCATCTGCAATAACAAGGCGCTGCATGTCGCCTTCAAACTGGCGCCCGATCTCGATCTTGAAGTCGACCAGCGTGATGCCCACGGCCAGCATGATGCCCGACAGGAAATCATTCACGCGCACGGCCAAGGCGACCATGTCGTCCAGATCCTGATGGCTGGCCCAGTTAAAGGCCAAGATCTGGTCTTCGCTGACCAGTGGATCGCCCAGCTTGTCGTCTTTATAGTAAAATTCGATGATGGGGCGGGGCAGGCGGGTGCCTTCTTCGATTCCCAACCGCTTGGACATGGACCCGGCGGCGATATTACGGATCACCACTTCCAGAGGAATGATCTCGACCGCGCGGATCAATTGTTCGCGCATGTTGATGCGCCGAATGAAATGCGTGGGAACACCGATCTGGTTCAGCCCGTTCATAAAGAATTCCGACAGCATATTGTTCAACACGCCTTTGCCTTCGATCACGTCGCGCTTCTCGGCGTTGAAGGCAGTGGCGTCGTCTTTGAAATACTGCACCAGCGTGCCCGGCTCCGGGCCTTCATAGAGAATCTTGGCCTTGCCTTCATAAACTTTGTTTCGGCGTGCCATCGGCATTCTCCAATAGATCAGGCACCGCGAGATGCGGCACATTCTGGCGTGGCTATACTCCAGCCCGGTCACACTCGCAAGCAAAGCCGTTCGCATGGTTTGGCCCTGTTTGACCTTGCAGCAATGCGCCCTACGGGGCATATGGTTATCAACGCCATACAAATGACGAGGGCTCGCCATGACCACCTTCAATGATCGCGAACGCGCATTCGAAAACAAATATGCCCATGACGCGGAAATGCAGTTCAAGGCGGTTGCGCGCCGCAACAAGAAGCTGGGCCTGTGGGCCGCAGGCATGCTTGGCAAATCCGGCGATGACGCGGAAAGCTACGCAATGGAAGTGATCCGCGCCGATTTCGAGGAAGAGGGCCACGAGGACGTATTTCGCAAAGTCGCTGCCGATCTGGACGGAAAGGCTGATGAAGCCACGATCCGCACCAAGATGGCCGAATTGCTGGTAGAAGCGAAGGCGGAACTGGCCGAGGGCTGATCTTGGCGGCTCCAAGCGCAGATTGCATTTGAACTGCGCGCCTGCTTTGCGCTATGCGCGCTCCAATGCGGTCGCAGGACAAGAGGGGCCATGCCGCCCCTCTTTTTGTGTGATGGGACCCGACCATGAGCGATGCGCTGAGCGATCTTCTGGCTAACTGCGACTGGCTTTTGGCCGATGGCGCGACCGGCACCAACCTGTTCAACATGGGTCTGCAATCGGGCGATGCGCCCGAATTGTGGAACGCCGACGAACCCGAGAAGATCCGCGCGCTCTATCGTGGTGCGGTCGAAGCCGGGTCGGACCTGTTCCTGACCAACACATTCGGCGGCAATGCCAGCCGCTTGAAACTGCATGCAGCCGATTCGCGTGTGCATGAGTTGAACCGACTGGGCGCAGAACTGGGCCGCGAGGTGGCCGATGCCAGCGGGCGGCGCGTTATCGTAGCGGGCTCGGTCGGACCGACGGGCGAGATTATGGCGCCCATGGGCAGCCTGACCCATGCTTTGGCGGTCGAGATGTTTCATGAGCAAGCCGAAGGGCTGAAAGCTGGCGGGGCAGATGTGCTGTGGGTGGAAACCATTTCCGCCCCGGAAGAATACAAGGCCGCCTCTGAAGCCGCGGCTCTTGCGGGCATGCCGTGGTGCGGCACCATGAGCTTTGACACCGCCGGGCGCACGATGATGGGCCTGACCTCTGCGGCGATGGTGCAAATGGTCGACAAGCTGAAACACAAGCCGCTGGCCTTTGGTGCCAATTGCGGGGTTGGCGCGTCGGACCTGTTGCGCACAGTTCTGGGCTTTGTGGAAGCAGGCGCCACGATCCCTCTTATCGCCAAGGGCAATGCGGGCATTCCAAAATATGTGGACGGGCATATCCATTACGATGGCACGCCCGACCTGATGGCCGATTACGCGGTGCTGGCGCGTGATGCCGGTGCACGCATCATCGGCGGCTGTTGCGGCACGATGCCCGAGCATCTGCGCGCCATGCTCGAGGCATTGGAAACCCGCGCACCCGGCCCCCGCCCCGATCTGGAGACGATCAAGTCGCGGATTGGTGGTTTTTCTTCTGCCGTAGATGGCACCGAGGGTGACAGTGCCGACGCGCCCGCGCGACGAGGCAATCGCCGCCGCCGCGACGGCTAGCGCCTAGCACTTGGCGACGGTTTTGGTCGCCAAGCCCCGCGCCAAGGTCGCAAATGGACGTGTGCGGCGCGGCAAAATATCTGAATGGTCACTGATCTGTAGTTCAACGCGCCAAAAGGCGTGTCGCCTCAAGGGGTATCTTCCATGTCCGACGAAGACGAAATCATTCTGGCCGATCTGTCCGACGACGACCTTGTCGAGCAGATGATGGACGATCTTTACGACGGGCTGCGCGAAGAGATCGAAGAGGCCGTAACCATCCTGCTGGAACGCGGCTGGACGCCCTACGACATTCTGACCAAGGCGCTGGTCGCGGGTATGACCATTGTCGGCCATGATTTCCGCGACGGTATCCTGTTCGTGCCCGAAGTGCTGCTGGCCGCAAATGCCATGAAGGGCGGCATGGCCATTCTGAAGCCGCTGCTGGTGGAAACCGGCGCGCCGCGCATGGGCAAGATGGTGATCGGCACGGTGAAAGGCGACATTCACGACATTGGCAAGAACCTTGTGTCGATGATGATGGAAGGCGCGGGATTCGAAGTGGTCGATTTGGGCATTAACAACGCGGTCGAGGCTTATCTGGAAGCGCTGGAGCGTGAACAGCCCGATATTCTGGGTATGTCAGCGCTTTTAACGACCACTATGCCGTATATGAAGGTGGTCATCGATACGCTGGTCGCAAAAGGCTTGCGCGACGATTACATTGTGCTAGTGGGTGGCGCGCCCTTGAACGAGGAATTCGGTCGCGCGATCGGGGCCGACGCCTATTGCCGTGATGCGGCTGTGGCGGTGGAGACGGCCAAGCAAATGGTCGCCCGCAAACACAACCAGATGGCGGCCGGGTAGGCTGTTTGCCGCGAAAGCGTGGTTGGCCTTAGGGTCCCTGGTGCAGCAGAGTGCGAGGCCCCGGATCAAGTCCGGGGCGCGTGTTTTTTGTCTGACCTGTTCCAGCCAATATTCAGCGTGGCGTTTACAGTCGCTGACCTCTCTTGAGTATTTGGAGCAAGATGAAGCGCGAGATGGCGAATTTGAGTCTGGGTTTTTCGCCGCGCGCCATGCACAATACACTCCTGATACAAATTGGAGGGACAGATGATTGACGTCTTGAAGCTGCTGGCGGTGGCAAGTCTTGGCGTCGCGCCGACCGCTTTGGCCGCCCAAAGCCTAGTGGATGCCACTGACCCCGCGGCCATTGCCGAGATTGCACGCGGCTATGGCGCGGTTGAGGTCACGACAGACGCGGTTGGCGATCCCATGTTGCGCGGACGCATGGAGGGGGTGCAATATCTTGTTCTGTTCTATGGCTGTGAAGCCGGGCGCAACTGCACAAACATCCAGTTTCAGGCCGCATGGGTGAATAATGGCAGCACGACCGAACAGGATTTAGAGGCGTGGAACCGCGACAACCGTTTCGGCAAAGCCCATATGGATGCGGAATATGATCCGATCATCCAATGGGATGTGAACCTGTTTGGGGGCGTGAGCCGGGCCAATCTGGACGATACGTTCGACTGGTGGCGCGTGGTTCTGGACAAGTTCGAAACCTATCTGGACTAGCTGCACGCGCCTAGAATGGTACCGGCGCTGTAATCGTCAGGCCGCGCCCGCCATCGGGATGGCGCAGGCGCAATTCACGGGCATGCAGCATCAGGCGGGGAAAGTCACGGGCAGCCCCTTTGGCATAGAAGGGATCACCCAGAATCGGGTGCCCCATGGCCAGCATGTGCACGCGCAACTGGTGACTGCGGCCTGTGGCGGGCGACAGGCGCAGGCGTGATCCCGTGTCTTCGTGACGGATTAGCGCCCAGTCTGTCTGCGCGGCGCGGCCTGTCTCGTGACACACCATCTGGCGCGGGCGGTTTGGCCAATCAACCGTCAGGGGCAGGTCGATCAGGCCATTCTTCTCGGCCACTCTGCCCCAAACACGGGCCACATATTGTTTGCGGGTCTGCCGCTTTTCGAATTGCAGGCCCAGATGGCGCTGAGCCATGGGCGAGCGCGCGAAGACGATAACGCCAGACGTGTCCATATCCAGCCGGTGGACCAGCAAAGCTTCGGGAAAGACTGCCTGCACCCGCGCGATCAGGCAATCTGCCAGATGCGGCCCACGCCCCGGCACCGACAAAAGACCCGCTGGTTTGTCCAGAAACAGCAATTCGTGATCCTCGTACAGGATCACAAGATCAGCTTGTGGGGGGGTGTAGATGAACTCTTCCATGCGCGGGATGTGCCGTATGCAGGGGCTTTGCGCAAGGGGAAGGGAAGACAGGGGCAAGGTTTCCCCTGCCCCTGACGGCGTTAGTTCAGCGCGGCGTTGCTGATGGCATGGGTCCAAGCGCCCTCTGGCTCTTTGGTGATCACGGGGTCCGACCCGCCCGCCAGAAGCGAGGCAACCGTGCGCTGGTAATCTGCCGGGTCCAGAGCGCCGTTCGAGCCCGCGGTCAGAAGCGCAACCTCGCCCATCATGCGGATTTGGTGCGCTTCGGTCTGCGCGCCGGTCTGGTCGTATTCCAGCACGATCATGGCCGCGTCTTCGGGGTTTTCCTCGGCCCATTTCCAGCCGCGCATCGACGCGCGCACGAAACGGGTCATCTTGTCGACAAAGGCCGGGTCGGACAGGTTTTCTTCCAGTACATAGAGGCCATCTTCCAATGTAGCGACGCCCTGATCTTCATATTTGAACGTCACCAGATCATCTGGGGTCAGCCCGCCATCAATGACCTGCCAGTATTCGTTATACGTCATGGTCGAGATACAGGCCGCCTGACCGTTCAGCAGCGGGTCCACGTTGAAGCCCTGGCGCAGAACCTCGACACCGGCATCACTGCCATCGGTCGGAATGCCCAATTGGCTCATCCAGCTCAGGAACGGGAATTCGTTTCCGAAGAACCAGACGCCCAGCGTTTTGCCAGCGAAATCCTCTGTGGTGGCAATGCCCGCATCTTTGCGGCAGGTCAGCATCATGCCCGACGATTTGAAGGGCTGCGCGATATTGACCATGGGCAGGCCCTTTTCACGTGCGGCCAGGGCTGCAGGCATCCATTCCACGGTGACATCGGCACCGCCACCGGCCAAGACCTGCGTGGGCGCAATGTCGGGTCCGCCGGGCAGGATGGTCACGTTCAGGTCTTCTTCGCTGTAATAGCCGTTTTCCAGCGCCACATAGTAGCCTGCGAATTGCGCCTGAGTGACCCATTTCAACTGCAAGGTCACGTCATCGGCGGCCAAGGCCACCCCGGCAAAAAGCGACAGGCTCGCCGCGGTTAGGGTTGTCTTGAGTTTCATGGTCTTCCCCCTTGTTGGTTGGTGGTTTTATCTTCTGTGCGACGGGTGCCAGAACGTCACCCGCCGTTCTATCCAGGCAATCAAGCCGTAAGCGCTGGTGCCCACCATCGCTGCAACCGCGATTTCAGCCCAAACCAGATCAATCGACAAGCTGCCCACGGCAGTCGAGATGCGAAAACCCATCCCGCGCGTGGGAGAGCCGAAATATTCAGCAACTATAGCGCCGATCAGCGCCAAGGTGGTGGCAATTTTCAACCCGTTGAAGATGAAGGGCATCGCGGCAGGCAAGCGCAGCTTGAAGAGTGTCTGTGTGTAACTGGCCGCATATGTATTCATTAGGTCGCGCTGCATGGCATCTGTAGCTTTCAGGCCCTGCACGGTGTTCACAAGAATCGGGAAGAATACCATCACAACCACCACCGCGGCCTTGGACTGCCAGTCGAAGCCGAACCAGTTAACCATGATGGGGGCCACGCCCACGATGGGAAGGGCGGCAAAGAAGTTGCCAATAGGTAGAAGGCCACGGGTCAGAAACGCGGAACGGTCTATTGCGATGGCGCAAAGAAACGCGGCCGCTGCACCGATCACGAACCCGCGCAGCGCACCCTTGACCACGGTTTGCACGAAATCCGTCCATAGAATGTCGAACGAGCCGGCGAAGGTTTGCGCCACAAGGCTGGGCGCGGGCAGGATCACTTGGCTGACGCCCAAACCCCGCACGATCCCTTCCCATAGCACCAATAGCGTGACGCCGAACAGAACCGGCACCGTGATGCGCACCAGCCGCGTGTCGCGCCAAGGCGAATTGGCTAGCCATATATTCGCGCCCCAAGCAGCGACCCAAAAAGCAAGGCTCAGGATAAGGGCCATCACGCGCGCCCTCCCATCCGGCCAAGGGCCACGCGTTGGGTCAGGTCTAGAAGTGTCACCAGCAGCCCGGCAAGAATGGCGGCTGCGAAAAGCGCGGACCAGATTGCCAAGGGCGCGCCGAACTGGTCGCCAATCAGGATGCGCGCGCCAAGGCCGGATACAGCGCCCGTCGGCAACTCGCCCACGATGGTGCCGACCAGCGCCGCCGCGATGCCGATTTTCAACGAGGTGAACAGAAACGGCAGCGATGCGGGCAAACGCAGCTTGAAGAAGCTTTGCCAGCCATTCGCGTCATAAGTTTTCAGCAGATCCAATTGGCTGGATTCGGGCGCACGCAGGCCCTTCACCATGCCGACCAGCACCGGGAAAAAACAAAGATAGGCCGAGATGATCGCTTTTGGCACCCCGCGCCCTTCAATCCCTAATTGCGACGAGACGACGATGATCATGGGCGCCAGCGCCACGATGGGAATGGTCTGGCTGATGATCGCCCATGGCATCAGGCTCATATCCGCGACGCGGCTATAGACGATAGCGACCGCACCCAAAATTCCGACCGCGGTGCCAAGGGCAAAGCCCCAAAGTGTGGATTGCAGAGTGATCCATGCGTGATAAATCAGCGAGCGGTTGGAAAAAGCGCGGCCCTTTAAGGCCATGTCGCCGGTAGTTTTCCAAAATTCCTGACCCACCTGCATGGGTGTTGGTAGACGTGGACGGTCCAAACCGTAGGCCGCCTGAATGTGCCCCGGATTGTCTGCCATGAGTCGTAAAGCTGAGACTGAACGCCGCTCGACCGACCCCTCTGGAATGATCGCAGCCCCCGCCCTTTCCGCTTGATCAAGCGCCACGCGGATATTCATGGGCGCAACGGCGAGATACCAGAGCAAGACAAGACCGCCCAAGACGGTCAATATGGGCAAAAGGTTACGCATGAGTGGATCCCGCCCCGGACTTGATCCGGGGCCTCTGGCCAGACGTGCGGACGGCAAGGCCCCGGATCAGGTCCGGGGCAGGGGGCACATAAACCCTAGTCATAGCTATGCCCGGCACGTAGGCCTTCGCGCACCCGTTGCGACAGCGCCAGAAACTCCGGCGTTTCCCGCAAATCCAGCGGCCGCTCGCGCGGAAGCGTGCTGCCAATAATATCGGTAATCCGCCCCGGGCGCGGGCTCATGACCACGATCTTGGTCGAGAGATACACCGCTTCGGGAATGGAATGCGTGACAAACCCCACCGTCTTGCCGGTCTTGGCCCAGAGCTTCAGAAGCTGTTCGTTCAGGTGGTCTCGCACGATTTCATCCAGCGCGCCAAAAGGCTCATCCATCAGCAAGATGTCAGCGTCAAAAGCCAGCGCCCGCGCGATCGACGCGCGCTGCTGCATCCCGCCTGATAGCTGCCACGGAAACTTCCTCTCGAACCCGTCAAGTTCGACCAGTTTCAGCACATGTTGCACCCGGTCGGCCATGTCGGATTTCGCATAGCCCATAATTTCCAATGGCAGCCTGATATTGCCGCCGATCGTGCGCCAGGGATACAGCCCTGCACTTTGAAAAACATACCCATAAGCCCGCTTGCGGCGCGCCTCGTCCGGGGTCAGCCCGTTTACCGTCAGGTTGCCTGCTGTGGGCTTCTCCAAGGCGGCGATACATCGCAAAAAGGTTGTTTTGCCAGAACCCGACGGACCGATGAAGGACACGAACTCACCCTTCTCGATGGTCAGGTCCACGTCCTTTAGCGCGTGAACCGGGCCGTCATTCGTCTGGAACGTCAAGCTCAGGTTCTGGGCCTGTATTACAGGGTCTTGCGCCAAGTCAGACCCCCGTCGCCGGGATGCCCGTGCGTTGCACCGGGCGCGGGGCGGTAAGCTCCTTCCACGTGCTCAGCGCCTGGTTCGTCACGCCATTGCCGGGGCGCTTGATGAATTGCCCATGGCCTTCTTGCGTGCGCACCTCGCCGTCATGGATGGCCACTTGCCCGCGCGTCAGCGTGAAGCGGGGCAGGCCCTTCACCTCTTTCCCCTCGAACACGTTGTAATCAATGGCAGATTGCTGGGCACTTGCTGTTATCGTTTTGGTTTTGGCCGGGTCCCAGACCACGATATCGGCATCCGCGCCCACTGCAATCGCGCCCTTGCGCGGGTAGCAGTTCAGGATCTTGGCGATATTGGTCGAGGTGACGGCGACGAATTCGTTCATGGTCAGCCGACCGGTCTCCACGCCATGGGTCCAGAGCATGGGCATCCGGTCTTCAAGGCCGCCGGTGCCATTGGGGATCTTGGTGAAATCGCCCACGCCATAGCGCTTCTGTTCGGTGGTAAAGGCGCAATGGTCTGTCGCCACGACCGACAGCGACCCCGATTGCAGCCCAGCCCAAAGGCTGTCTTGATGCTGCTTGTTGCGGAACGGAGGCGACATGACGCGCCGCGCGGCATGGTCCCAATCGGGATGGGCATATTCGCTGTCATCGAGCGTCAGGTGCTGGATCAGCGGTTCGCCCCAGACGCGCTTGCCTTGGGAGCGTGCGCGGCGGATCGCTTCATGCGCTTCCTCGCAAGATGTGTGGACAACATAAAGCGGCACGCCCGCCATATCGGCGATCATGATGGCGCGGTTCGTGGCTTCGCCTTCCACCTGCGGCGGGCGGGAATAAGCGTGGGCCTCTGGCCCGGTGTTGCCGGCGGCCAGCAGTTTGGCCGAAAGTTCGGCCACCACGTCACCATTCTCGGCATGGACCATGGCAATTCCGCCAAGTTCCGCCAAACGGTTGAAGGACGAATAAAGCTCGTCATCATTCACCATCAGCGCGCCCTTGTAGGCGAGGAAGTGTTTGAACGTGTTGATGCCGCGCTCTTCGATGACGGTTTTCATGTCGTTGAAAACCTGCTCGCCCCACCAAGTGACCGCCATGTGGAACGAGTAGTCGCAATTCGCGCGGGTCGATTTGTTATCCCAACGCTTTATCGCGTCGAGCAGACTTTCGCCTTGGTTGGGCAGGCAGAAATCCACGACCATCGTGGTGCCCCCCGCAAGTGCGGCGCGGGTGCCTGATTCGAAATCGTCGCTGGAATAGGTGCCCATGAAGGGCATTTCCAGATGGACATGCGGGTCAATGCCACCGGGCATGACATAGGCGCCTGTGGCGTCCAGTTCCGTATCGCCTTTCAGGTTGGGGCCGATCTGGGTGATCTTGCCGCCTTCGATCAGGACATCGGCCTTGTAGGTCAGGTCATGCGTGACGATGGTACCGTTCTTGATGACTGTGGTCATATTTCAATCCTCCGTCCGTTCGCAGATCACGAGATCACTAAGATGTTCGGATGGTCTGCAATTGAGACCGCATTCATAAGCGGCATTCGCGGGGTCACTTAGACTATTGATTCTGCCTTGCGCCGCTGCCCGACAAGCATCGAGACTTGGAAACACTCCAACCCTGTCGAAAGATATTAAGTCACCTCGATTTGGATAGACAAAGCCTATCCATTCTTCTTGACGTGGCCAAAATAACCAAACTACGGCTAGAAGGGCTACAAAAGCTAACAAGATACCATAACTCACCCCACAATCTCCGCCGTGTTCAGCACCGCGTGCAGCAGCACATCGGCGCCCGCTTTCGCCCAGTCTTTGGTGATCTCTTCCGCCTCGTTATGCGACAGCCCGTCCACGCAAGGGGTCATGATCATGGCCGTGGGGGCCACGTCGTTGATCCAGCACGCGTCATGCCCCGCGCCGGAGATGATATCCATATGGCTATAGCCCAGTTCTTCGGCGGCATCGCGCACGGCCTTCACGCAGCCTTCGTCAAAGGCGGGCGGGTCGAATTGGCCGACGATGTGGCACTCAAAACTGACCCCGATGTCTTCACACAGTTTCGGCGCACGCTCCATGAATTCGGCCACCATGGCGTTCAGCTTGTCCAGCAGATGCGTGCGCATATCGACCGTGAACACAACCTTGCCGGGGATGATGTTGCGCGAATTGGGATAGACGTCGATATGCCCGATCGCGCCCACTGCATTGGGCTGGTTCTTCATCGCGATCTTGTGCACCAGTTCCGTGACCAGTGCCAGCCCGCGCCCTGCATTCTTGCGCATATGCATGGGGGTCGATCCGGTATGGCTTTCCTTGCCTATCACCGTGCATTCGATCCAGCGCAGCCCTTGGCCGTGGGTCACGACACCCACATCCTTGCCCTCGGCCTCTAGGATCGGGCCTTGCTCGATATGCAGCTCGAACATGGCGTGCATTTTGCGCGCGCCGACCGGCTCATCCCCCACCCAGCCGATGCGTTTCAGCTCATCGCCAAAGCGCTTGCCCTCGGCATCGACCCGGTCATAGGCCCAATCAAGCGTGTGCCGCCCGGTAAAGACGCCGGAGGACAACATGGCGGGCGCAAAGCGCGTTCCCTCCTCATTCGTCCAGTTTACAACCACGATCGGGTGCTTGGTCTTGATGTCCAGATCATTCAGCGTGCGCACTACTTCCAGACCGCCCAGCACGCCGAGCACCCCGTCATACTTCCCGCCCGTCGGCTGCGTATCCAGATGCGACCCCATATAGACCGGCAGCGTATCGGGGTCAGTGCCGGGGCGAGTAGCAAACATATTGCCCATTGTGTCCACACTCATGGTCATGCCCGCATCTTCACACCAGCGCTGGAACAGGGCACGGCCCTCTGCATCGGCATCGGTCAGGGTCTGGCGGTTGTTGCCTCCGGCCACGCCGGGGCCGATTTTAGCCATCTCCATCAGGCAGTCCCAAAGCCTGTCCGGGTCGATGCGGAAATTTTGGCCGTTGCGCATGGTCTGTCCCTCTTGGCAGGTGAGAATCCATCTCTGGCTTCACTGGCTAGGCAGAGCGTGGGCCACCACTTGGGCGATGGTCAACAATTTTTGACCATTTGGACAGAAAAATATCGCATCCCACGTTGAAGTGTTGAAAGCTGCCCGTGCCTTGTGCAGCATTCTTGGGAAAGGTGGCCCGGCATATGAACAGCCCGCGAAAAGCGACACGCATTCAGCGCGAAAAGCGAGAGGTCATTCTGGCAGCGGCGCTAGAGGCTTTCTCTGAAGATGGGTTGCGCGGCGCGACGCTGGAAAAGATTGCAGAGAAGGCCGGTATGTCGAAGCCTCATGTGGTTTATTACTTCGGCAGCAAGGACGCGATCTACACAGACCTATTGCAAAGCTTGCTGGAAGTTTGGGTCCAGCCCTTGCGCGATCTGTCTGAGGATGCCGACCCGCTCGCCGCCATCCTGACCTATATGCGCCGCAAGCTACGGATGAGCCAAGATATGCCGCGCGAATCCAAGATGTTCGCGACCGAGATTTTGCATGGCGCGCCGCGGATGCGCCCGCAATTGTCGGGCGATCTGAAGGCGCTGGTCGATGAGAAAGCAGCACTTATCGCGCGGTGGAGTGCCGAGGGCAAGATCGCCAAGATCGACCCACATCACCTGATTTTCTCGATTTGGGCGATGACCCAGCATTATGCCGATTTTGACATTCAGGTCGAAGCGGTTCTAGGCGATGCCCGCAAGGCAAACCTTTATGACGAGGCGGATGCCTTCCTTACAGAGTTTTTCGTGCGGGCGCTTCGGTCCTGAGCAGCATCAGAAGTGCCAGAAGTGTTGCCACGATGCCAGTCAGAATGAGTGCAGCGGGCCAGCGTCCGGCACCGATCTCCCACAGTACGACCCAAGATGGCACAAGGTAGGTATAGGCCATAACCTTGGCGCCCGGCAGGCGTTTCGCGGCGTATTGCAGCAAGAAAAAGGTCAGCGCCGTGGTCACAATCGCCAGATAGGCCAGCACCCACCACACGCGCGCGGGCAGGTCCAGAAACGGTGTGACCACGGCATCGGGTGCTGCATAGACCGATGTGGCCAGAAGCGCGCCAATAGTTGTGCCGAAGGACGATTGCAGTGCTGTGACGTCATGGCACAGGCGGCGCAGCAGAGCCGGAACAGCGGCATGGGCGAGCACACCGAAGAAAAAGATCGCCTCTCCCATGCCAATTTCGAAGCGCATCAAGGCCGCCAGATCGGCCCGAAAGATCACCCAAACTGCGCCTGCTGCCCCGATCAGCAGCGCCGACAGCACCCAAACCCCGATTGCTTGCCGTGCAATAAGCCATCCATAGCCTGCTGCCATCAGCGGCGTCAGGGTGAAGACGGCAGCGGTGGAAACAGCGCTGGTGCGGGCCAGAGCTTCGAACATCGTGATGAAGTAAATGGCCATCAGCGCGCCGATCAGCGCAAAGCGCCAGAAGCGCGTCCAAACCGGTTGCACGCCCATCCAAAGGAAGATGCCCCATAGGACGATTGTCGCCACGATAAAGCGCAGTGCCATGAGGACGCCGGGGTCGATATCGCCCGCGATGAAATGCCCGAAGAAAAACGAAAGCGAAACCAGCAGCGAAAAGATCAGCATCGCTGCATGGCCTTGCGCTTCCGTGGCGGCGCTATTCAGCAGCTTTGGCCATCGGGTTGTTGGGGTGGGTTGTCCAATTGGCATAGGCTTCTTCCACCACCTTGCCGGTGCGCTCATCCATCTGACCGGGCTGCAAGACTTCCATGGTGATGCAGTCATCTACCGGGCAGACATTGACGCACAAGTTGCAGGCCACACATTCGTCATCCATCACTTCGAACACGCGGTCTGGCGACATGGAAATGGCCTGATGCGAGGTGTCCTCGCACGCGGCATAGCAGCGCCCGCATTTGATGCACAGGTCTTGGTTGATCCGCGCCTTGGTGATGTGGTTCAGGTTCAGATATTGCCAATCGGTTACATTGGGCACGGCGCGGCCCACGATGTCGCTTGTGGACGCATAGCCTTTTTCATCCATCCACTGGCTTAGGCCAGAGATCATTTCCTGCACGATCTTGAAGCCATAGGTCATGGCGGCGGTGCAAACCTGCACATTGCCAGCCCCCAGCGCCATGAATTCGGCAGCATCGCGCCAAGTGGTTACGCCGCCGATACCGGAGATTGGCAGGCCCCGTGTGGCCGGGTCGCGCGCGATTTCGGCGACCATGTTCAGCGCAATGGGTTTCACAGCAGGTCCGCAATAGCCGCCATGCGTGCCGCGCCCGTCAATCATCGGTTCCGGGCTCATACTGTCCAGATTGACTGCGGTGATGGAATTGATCGTGTTGATCAGCGACACTGCATCGGCACCGCCATTCTTGGCCGCGCGGGCAGGCCCACGGATATCGGCAATATTCGGCGTCAGCTTCACGATCACGGGCTTGTCGTAATAGGTCTTGCACCAGCGCGTGACCATCTCGACATATTCCGGCACTTGGCCCACGGCGGCACCCATGCCGCGCTCGCTCATACCATGTGGGCAGCCGAAATTCAGCTCTATCCCGTCGGCGCCGGTTTCCGCCACGCGCGGCAGGATGGCTTTCCACGATTCTTCGTCGCAAGGCACCATAAGCGAGACGATCATTGCGCGGTCGGGATAATCAGCCTTGACGCGTGCGATCTCTTCCAAGTTCGTTTCTAATGGGCGGTCGGTGATCAATTCGATATTGTTCAGGCCCAATAACCGCCGGTCGGCGCCCCAGATCGCGCCGTAACGTGGGCCGTTTACGTTGACGACAGGTGGTCCTTCAGACCCGAGCGTTTTCCACACCACGCCGCCCCAGCCCGCTTCAAACGCGCGGCGGACATTGTATTCTTTGTCGGTCGGCGGGGCAGAGGCCAGCCAGAACGGGTTGGGGCTTTTGATGCCCAGAAAGTCTGTCGTTAGGTCAGCCATCGCGGCAACTCCCTACCTATGGTTTCGCGCTACGCGCCCCAGAGTTAATCCGGGGCCTTGTGGTCCACGAGGTCCCGGGTCAAGCCCGGGACGGGGTCAGCCCATCAGGCTGCGGTGAATGTCTTCGGCGGCGTCGCGGCCTTCGGCAACGGCGGTCACGGTCAGATCATCACCACCGGCTGCGCAATCGCCACCTGCCCAAACCCCGTCGAGCGAGGTCACGCCAGGGCCCGACACGGCAATCTTGCGACCGTCCAGCTTCAGGCGATCGGGCGCGCCCTCCAGAGTCTGGCCAATGGCCTTGAACACTTGGTCAGCGGGCAGGGTGAAGGTGTCGTCCGTGACCACCAGCTTGCCATCGCGGGTTTCGGTATAGGCGAAGGTCACGCCGGTCAAACGCCCATTGCCCTCTATCCCAACGGGCGCGGCATTGTAGATCAGCCGCACGCCTTTCCGTTGGGCATGGTCCTGTTCGTGGTCAGAGGCCGACATAGCTTCTTTACCGCGCCGATAGACGATCGTGACCTCCTCAGCGCCCAGCAGCTTGGCCTGAACGCCTGCATCAATCGCGGTCATGCCACCGCCAATGACAACAACCCGCCGCCCAATGGGCAGTGCCGCCAAATCGTCAGCTTGGCGCAAGTCAGAAATGAACGCCACGGCATCCTCGGCGTGGTCCTTGTCTTCGCCAGGTACGCCAAGCGCATTCACGCCGCCCAAACCCATACCAAGGAAAACCGCATCATAGTCGGACTGCAAGGTTGGCAGGCTGATCTCAACGCCAAGCCGCTGGCCATGGCGAATATCGATCCCGCCGATCTGCAACAACCAATCCAGTTCGCGCTGGGCGAAGTCTTCGGTGGATTTATAAGCAGCGATCCCGTATTCGTTCAGCCCACCGCCTTTGGGCTTGGCTTCAAAGATCACAACGTCATGCCCATGCAGCGCCAGCCGATGCGCGCAGGCAAGACCGGCGGGTCCAGCCCCCACAACGGCAATTGTTTTCCCTGTCGAGGCCGCACGCTGAAACGGGTGCGCCCCGGTGGCCATTAGCCGGTCGGTAGCAAAGCGCTGTAACTGGCCGATCTCGACCGGCTTGCCCTCGGCGGCTTCGCGCACGCAGGCTTGCTCGCACAGGGTTTCTGTCGGGCAGACCCGCGCGCACATGCCGCCAAGAATATTTTGGCTCAGGATCGTGCGCGCCGCCGCTTCAGGCGTCCCCGTTGCGATTTGCCGGATGAAAAGAGGAATGTCGATTTCCGTGGGGCAGGCGGTGATGCAAGGGGCATCATGGCAGAAGTAACAGCGATCCGCTGCAACCGTTGCTTCGTGTGGGTTAAGAGGCGGGTAGGCGTCGCGGAAGTTCTGCTCAAGGATCGCGGGCCCTAGACGCCCTGGCATTACGCCGTCGCTTCGCTGCGGTGATGTCATGACTGATTCCCGTTGGCTAACAAGCATACTGCAACACAGATCAATAAATCTGACCAGATGGTAAAATTTTGAATCGTTTAGAATGGAGTTTTACGATTTTATCAAGGCGGAGCCGATAACTGGGTTAAAACTATGAAATATTTGTTAATTATCGCCAATGCGACCGGCTTGTGGTAGCTACAAGATGCGCCATTCAACTTGCTTAGATTTTAAGCTAAAATGGGTGTGGTGTCTGTGGTTTGTAACCTGCCCGGCCCGAAACTGACCATGCAAGCGCGCCCTCGCGCCTCGCGTCCATCGACCTATTCCCAAAGATCCGCCTTGTGCGAACCTTGTTCAGGGGTGGTCTTAAGCCAGGTAATTGTTTTGGTAATGGCCAAAGCCATTTGAAGGGCAAAGGTCATGCGGCACACGTTCAGCTCTTCGAAACAACTTTGGGAAAAGTGCCATTCTTCCTTTGTTATGCGTGATTTTGGTCTGGCCATATGTTTGGAAACCCGACTATCTGACCCCTATGGACCATGGGCTTTCTCTCGCACAGATAAGGGTGATTGCAACGCTGGCTGCAACACGGCGAGTCAACGCGACCGCGAAAGAGCTTGCGATCACCCAGCCTTCGGTTAGCAAACACGTGGCCATGCTTGAACGTCGCTACGGTCACCGCCTGTTTGACCGGCAGGGCCAGCTTTTCACCCCAACGGATTTGTGCGAGCGGTTGTTGCCGCGCTTGCGCACACTTCTGGCCTTGGCAGATGAGTTGGGGGCCGAACTGGACGGGTTGCGCGGGCTGCGCGAAGGGCGGCTTCGCGTAGGCTATTCAACACATCAATTCGTCATGCATGTGCTGGGCGCATTCATGGATACGTTTCGCGGCATCAAGATCGAAGCGCGTTGCATGGCCTCGTTCGACCTTCTGGAGCAGGTGCGCGCGGGCAAGCTGGACGCGGCTTTTGTGACACTACCGGGGGCCGAAGCTGACTTGCACATGTTGGAACTGCGCCGCGAAGAGTTGGTGCTGATGACTGGCCCTGACCATGCGCTCGCCGCGCAGGACAGCATTTCGCTGCGCGACCTGTCTGGCTGGCCGTTGATCCAACGTGAAGCAACCTCTGGCACAAGGCGCGCCTTGGAAGCTTTCGCCGTGCAAGACGGGATTGCGCTGCATACGGCTCTGGACCTTGGGTCGTGGGAATCGATGCGCGATGCGGTGGCCGCCGGAATTGGCGTGGGCGTGGTTATGGCCGGCGAGATTTGCCAAGATCGCAAAATGAAGTCGATCCGCATCATGACGGGGCGAGGAAAGGCGCTGGCGGTCGGGCATTACTTGGTCTGCGTGTCGGAAGCCCGCGATTTAGCGGCAATCAAGGCGTTGTTCGACTTGACCGAACGTCTGGCACAGCCTGCGACACTTCCGTGACGCGCTCAAGATAATAACCAAAGGCTATGATAATCCAACCCGTTACATAAACGTCAAGAATCACTGTCAGGCTCTGCGCTGTCCCATGACACAGGAGTCTGCCATGACACGTTCCCTCAAGATTACCCTTCTGGGCAGCGCCAGCGCGCTGTTGCTGGGCGCGGCCGCTGCCGCCGATTGCCCACCCGTCACCGCCACCGATATGGGCGGTCTAACCTCTGCCTACCCGCAGCAATTCGAGCTGGCCGAGTTCCAGCAAGCCGCGAATTGCACGCTGGCAATGGCTGAAAACCCAGCCATTGCCGATCTGAACGCTCGCATTCAGGGCAATGGCGATCTGCCGCCTCTGGCCGAGCGTCTGCCGTCAGAGCCGCTGGTCGTCGCCCCCTACACCGCCATCGGCAATTACGGCGGCACGCTGATGGGCACCTCGCGCGCCACCGAATCGGGCACGTCCGACCTGCTGTCGGTGCGCCATGTGAACCTTGTGCGCTATTCCGACGACCTGCAAACCCTGGTGCCGAACATTGCCCGCGCTTGGGAGTGGAACGACACCTATACCGAACTGACCTTCAGCCTGCGCGCCGGTCACAAATGGTCCGACGGCACGCCCTTCACCGCGGACGACATCGTTTTCTGGTATGAAGACCTGATCCTGAACACCAATGTCTACACCGAAACCCCCGGTCGCTGGTTGTTCGCGGGCGAACCTGCCACAGTCGAAGCCATGGACACGACCACCGTCAAGTTCACCTTCCCCGTGCCGGTGCCGGGCCTGCTGAACCGCTTTGCCGTGGATTACGGCCAGCCCTTCCAGCCCAAGCATTTCCTTGGCCAGTTCATGGACAAGCACAACCCCGATGCGGCTGCCCGCCGGGCCGAGCTTGGCTTCGAATCCGAAGGCGAGGCGGTCAATTTCTTCTACGGCCCGTCCGACTGGAAAGACATCCCCACCCCGCTGCTGCGCGATGCCACCAAGCTCGATGCCATCGGCCGCGCCGTGGTCCCGACGCTCGAATCGCATATCGTGATCGAGGACAATTCGGAAGGTCGCCGTCTGGTCGCCAACCCCTATTTCCACATGGTCGATACGGCGGGCAACCAATTGCCCTATATCAACGAGATCGCTGAAACCTATGTGCCAGAGCGCGAAGTCAACATGCTGCGCATGCTGGACGGACAGGTGCATTGGAAACAGCAGGCCGTATTCCTGGATGACTTCCCGGTCCTGAAGGAAAACGAGGCAAACGCGAATATCACCGTCGGTCTGGCGCCCGCGCCGGGGTCGATGACCTATTATGCGTTCAACCGTGGCCACAAAGACCCGGTCCTGCGCGAGGTGTTCGGCGATCCGCGCTTCTCGGTTGCGATGTCGCATGCCATGAACCGTGACGAGATCA
>CAYNWX010000078.1:0-16624 GCA_964401005.1 uncultured Natronohydrobacter sp. | reverse complement strand
TACCTTTGTTTTTCGCGACCGCGACGAATCGCTCCTCATAGAGGATTTCAGGTTTGCCGAAGGGGATATGCTAGAACTTGACACCGACCTGTGGGGCGGCGGAATGAGTATTGCCGAGATGCTCGCAGAACATGCGCAGGTGGTTGACGGCAACATCATTCTGGACTTTGGCGATGGCGATGTCATTACCCTGACCAATCTGGACAATCTTGCACGGCTTCAGGACCACATCGTGTTTGTATGACCGTGCGAGGCATTGACAGCACCGGCGCATCCACCTAAAGGCACGCGGGTGCAGCCAGTTGGCTTGCGCAGGTTATTGGTGTTGGCGGCTCCCGCAAGGGACAGCCTGTCACCCGCGATGCGGGGAAGGACAACGCCCTTCATAGCCCTTATCGGGTGCCTAACAGAAGGAGATCAGACGGTGACCAAACGCACCTCTGCCAAGTATAAAATTGACCGCCGTATGGGCGAAAACATCTGGGGCCGTCCGAAAAGCCCCGTTAATCGCCGCGACTACGGCCCCGGCCAGCACGGCCAGCGCCGCAAGACCAAGCTGAGCGATTTCGGCATCCAGCTGCGCGCCAAGCAGAAGCTGAAAGGCTATTATGGCGACCTGACCGAAAAGCAGTTCCGCCGCATCTATGCCGAAGCAGAGCGGATCAAGGGCGACACCGGTGAGAACCTTGTTGGCCTGCTGGAGCGCCGCCTGGACGCTGTGATATACCGCGCGAAATTCGTGCCGACTGTGTTCGCTGCCCGCCAGTTCGTCAACCATGGCCACATCACCGTGAACGGTGCGCGCGTGAACATCCCCAGCTACCGCGTGAAAGAAGGCGACGTGATCGCCATTCGCGACAAGTCGAAGCAACTGGCCATCGTGCTGGAAGCTGTTGCGCTGGTGGAACGTGATGTGCCCGATTACATTGAAGTCGACCACTCCAAGATGACCGCGACCTTCACCCGCACGCCGTCCTTGGGCGATGTGCCCTATGCGGTGCAGATGGAACCGAACCTGGTCGTCGAATATTACGCCAAGAACTAATCGTCGCGCTGACCCGAATTGCGAAAGCCCTGCCCCCTCGTGGCGGGGCTTTTTGCTATCCGGCCAAGCCCAACGCGCCCGCCACGCCCGCACCTAGCACCACCGCCCATGCAGGCAACCGCCAGACTTGCAGCGCAATGAAACAGGCCAGAGCGAAAGCGAATTGACCAAGGCTTCCAACTGAGCTGGTAAAGACCGGGTCATACAGCGCCGCGCCCAATATGCCGACCACGGCGGCATTCGCACCTGCCATGCCCGCGCGTATCAGGGCTTTGCTGCGCAGCGCCTGCCAGAAGGGCAGCGCGGCCACAAGCAACAAGAATCCCGGCGCGAATATGGCCAAAGTGGCGATCACTGCACCGCCAAGCCCGCCCAGTGCACCCAGATAGGTGGCGAAGGTAAATAGCGGGCCGGGAATGGCTTGGGCTGCCGCATAGCCCGCCAAGAAAGCACTGTCGCTGACTTGGCCTGTCGCCACCAGTTCAGCCTGCAACAAAGGCAGCACGACATGCCCACCGCCAAAGACCAGCGCGCCCGCGCGGAACATGCTGTCGGCCAACGCAAAACCAGCGCCTTGGGCGGCCAGCAGCGGCAGACCGAAAAGGCCCAAGGCAAATAGCGCCAAAGCCACCAACGCCACGGGCCGCGCCACGGGAATGCTCAAGCCACCCTGACCCGCGCCAGTATCCAGCCGCAGCGCTGCGCCAAACATCGCCCCGACCAAGATGAGCGCAACCATCACCCAAGGCCCGCTAAGCACCGCAAGCGCGGCTACAGCGCCCACGGCTATGGTCGCACGCGGTCCATCGGGGCAAAGCGTTCGTGCCATACCGATCACGGCCTGCGCGACAACAGCGACCGCTACCAGCTTTAGCGCGGCAATCACGCCCGCCAGCCCCGCCAGCCCCGCACCCATGGCAACCGCGACCATGATCAGCACCGAGGGCAGCGTGAACCCCAAGAAGGCCGCGATTGCACCTAGCCAGCCTGCGCGCATCAGCCCCAGTGCGAACCCCACTTGGCTGGAGGCCGGACCGGGCAAAAACTGGCACAGCGCGACCAATTCGGCATAGTCGCCATCGCCCAGCCATTTGCGGCGGGTCACAAATTCCTCGCGGAAATAGCCAATATGTGCGACCGGGCCGCCGAAAGATGTCAGACCAAGGCGCAGGAACGCGCCGAATACCTCTGCCAGCCGTGACATTCTTTCACCCTTTGCCCGTTGCGCTTGCGCAAGCGCTGCGCAAACTGACAAAAATTCCCGAAAACAGCTTAACCTTTGGGCCGCTTGCATGGAATGCCACTTTGGCGCAGGCTATCTTTTGCGCATGACAGTTCCTTGACCGTGAAAGACCGCCCATGGCCCGCACCCATATCCGCTTTCTGCTGAACGACCGAGAGGTAACGCTGCATGGCGTGGGCGCGACCGATACGCTGCTGGACCATCTGAGGCTGCATCAGCGTCTGCGCGGCACCAAAGAGGGCTGCGCCGAGGGCGATTGCGGCGCCTGCACCGTGCTTGTCGGGCGACTGGAGGCTAGGGCATTGCGTTACCAACCCGTCAATGCCTGCATTCGGTTTCTGGCGTCCTGCGATGGGTGCCATGTCGTGACGGTCGAACACTTGCGTGGCGCGGATGGCGGGCTGCACCCGGTGCAGCGCGCGATGGTCGAACATCATGGCAGCCAATGCGGGTTCTGCACGCCGGGGTTTGTCATGGCGCTTTATGCGCTCTGGATGGAAACACCCCATCCGTCAGAGGCCGAGATCGAACGCGCTTTACAAGGCAATCTGTGCCGCTGCACAGGCTATGCGCCGATCATCCGCGCCGCTTTGGCCATGGGCGCGCATGGCACAACCGATCCGCTTATGAATGAGCGCGCGCAGGTCGCCGCGCATCTGGCGGCGTGGGCCGATGGCGCGCGCGTCGATGTCACGAATGGCCAAAGCCGCGCGATCTTGCCCGCCACTGTCGATGATTTGGCCGATGTCGTGGCGCAGCACCCCGACGCGCGCATCGTGGCGGGGGCGACCGATGTGGGCCTGTGGGTCACGAAATTCCTGCGCGATCTGCCTCTGGCGGTGTTCATTGGGCATTTGCAAGACCTGCGCGCGGTGGCAGAGACGGACGACGCCCTGCACCTTGGCGCACTTGTCAGCTACGAAGACGCCCGCGCACCACTGCTGAACCACTTCCCTCATATGGCCCGCTATTGGGACCGCATCGCCGGGTGGCAAGTGCGCGCCATGGGCACGCTGGGGGGCAATATCGCAAATGGCTCTCCCATCGGGGACACGCCGCCGCCGTTTATCGCTTTGGGCGCACGGCTGGTGCTGCGAAAAGGGGCCACGCGGCGCGAGATGGCACTGGAAGCGTTCTTCCTCGACTATGGCAAGCAAGACCGCGCACCGGGCGAATTCGTCGAAAAGATCATCCTGCCCAAACCCGCCCCCGGCACGCTGCACGCGGCCTATAAACTGTCGAAACGCCGGGACGAGGATATTTCGGCAGTCGCCCTTGGCATGGCGCTGACGGTGGCGGATGGCACGATCACCAATGCACGGCTGGCCTTCGGCGGCATGGCCGCAACGCCAAAGCGGGCGGCCCACGCGGAAGCGGCGCTTGTCGGTCAGGCTTTCACGCTGGACACCCTGCAAAAAGCCGCCAAATCCCTGCCGCAGGATTTCACGCCACTCTCGGACATGCGCGCCAGTGCTGATTACCGCATGACAGCCGCGCAAAACCTGCTGACGCGTTTCTGGCTGGAACAGGCGGGCGAAGCGGCAGCGTTGGAGGATGTGCAATGAAGGATGCAGATCGCATCACTGGCGCGGCGCATGACAGCGTGATCCACGATTCGGCCATTAAACACGTCACGGGCCGCGCCGAATATACCGATGACATCACCGAGCCTATGGGCTGCCTGCACGCCTATATTGGCACGGCGACCGTGGCCAAAGGGCGGGTGACAGAGTTGGACCTGTCCACCGTGCGCGCCGCGCCGGGGGTGGTTGCGGTGCTGACCGAGGATGACATTCCCGGCCATAACGACATTTCCCCAACCGGGCTGAATGACGAACCCATCTTCACCCGCGACGTGCAGTTCCACGGCCAGCCCATCTTCGCCGTGGTGGCCGCAACCCGCGATTTGGCCCGTCGCGCCTGCCAGCTTGCCAAGGTCAGCTATGATCGCGCCGACCATGCGACCGACATAGACACGGCGGAAGCCGCCGGATACCCGGACGTGACGGCGCCGCTGACGCTGGCGCGCGGCGACGCCGCGACCGCGCTGGCCACAGCCCCGCACCGCATTCAGGGCCAGATGCGCGTGGGCGGGCAGGACCACATGTATCTGGAAGGTCAGATCGCGCTCGCCATTCCGGGCGAGGATGACGAGATGACCGTCTTCGCCTCGACCCAGCACCCGTCGGAAGCCCAGCACATGGTCGCCCATGCGCTTGGCGTGCCCGCGAATGCCGTGGTGGTCAATGTGCGCCGCATGGGGGGCGGCTTCGGCGGCAAGGAAACCCAGATGAACCTGTTTTGCGCCATTGCCGCTATGGCCGCGCGCGCAACAGGCCGCGCCGTCAAACTGCGCCCCGACCGCGACCAGGATATGGAGATCACGGGCAAGCGCCATGATTTCCGCATAGACTACGATCTGGGATTTGACGATGAGGGGCGCATTCTGGCGGTCGATGGCGTGTTTGCCGCGCGCTGCGGTTGGTCGGCGGACCTGTCCGGCCCGGTCACGGACCGCGCGCTGTTCCATGCCGACAACGCCTATTATTACCCCGATGTGCGCCTGCGCTCGCGCCCGATTCAGACCAACACCGTCAGCAACACGGCCTTTCGCGGTTTCGGCGGCCCGCAAGGGCTGATCGCGGCGGAGCGGATGATTGAGGAAATCGCCTACGCATTGGGCCGTGACCCGTTGGAGGTGCGGCGCGCGAATTTCTACCGCGAGGGCGCGGATGTGACGCCCTATCACCAGCAGGTGACGGATAACATCCTGACGCGGTTGGTAGATGAGTTGGAGGCTTCCAGCGACTACCAGAATCGCCGCAGAAAAGTTCTGGAGTTCAACGCGAAAGGCGGCGTCATCCGCAAGGGCATCGCCCTGACGCCTGTGAAGTTTGGCATCAGCTTTACCGCAACATGGTATAATCAGGCGGGCGCGCTGGTGCATGTCTATTCGGACGGGTCCATCCACCTGAACCACGGCGGCACCGAAATGGGCCAAGGCCTGTTCACCAAGGTCGCGCAAGTGGTGGCAGAGGCGTTTCAGGTGGACCTGTCGCGCATCAAGATCACCAAGACGACCACGGAGAAGGTGCCCAACACATCCGCCACCGCCGCCAGCAGCGGGTCGGACCTAAACGGGATGGCGGCGCTGAACGCGGCCGAGCAGATCAAAGCGCGGCTTGTGGGGTTTGCGGCGGAAAAATGGGGCGTGGCAGAAGATGCTGTGCAATTCCTGCCCGGTCGCGTCGCTGTGGGCGCGGAAATCGTGCCGTGGGACAGCTTCATCAAAGCCGCCTATATGGCGCGGGTGCAGCTATCGGCAGCGGGGTTCTACAAGACCCCCGGCATCCATTGGGACCGCGCCAAGGGGCAGGGCCGCCCGTTCTACTACTACGCCTATGGTGCGGCCTGCTCAGAGGTCAGCGTGGACACCCTGACAGGCGAAACCCGCGTGGACCGGGTGGATGTGCTGCACGATGTGGGTCGCTCGCTGAACCCCGCTTTGGACTTGGGCCAAGTCGAAGGCGCGTTCGTGCAGGGCATGGGGTGGCTAACGTCCGAAGAACTGGTCTGGGACGACCAAGGCCGCCTGCGCACTCACGCGCCCAGCACCTATAAAATTCCGCTGGCCAGCGACCGCCCGCGCATCTTTAACGTGGCGCTGGCGGAATGGTCGGTGAACCCCGAACGCACCATCAAACGCTCCAAAGCCGTGGGGGAGCCGCCCTTCATGCTGCCCGTCTCGGTGTTCGAAGCGCTCGGGATGGCCGTGGCCTCTGTCGCCGATTACCGCGAATGCCCGCGCTTGGATGCGCCCGCCACGCCAGAGCGGGTGCTGATGGCGGTGGAGCGGCTGCGCGGATGACCATGCGCGACCTGTTGGCAAGCGATGCGCCGCTGGTGCATCTGCGCCTTGGCGCGGTCAGCGGATCGGCCCCGCGCGAGGTGGGGGCGGAAATGGTGGTGTCCGCCAATGACCAAGCCGGCACCATTGGCGGTGGGCAGGTCGAATATCGCGCCGTGTTACGGGCGCGGGTGATGCTGACCGAGGGCGTTGCACAAGACAGCCTGACCTTGTCGCTTGGGCCTGAACTTGGCCAATGCTGCGGCGGGCGGGTGACGGTTGAATTGACCGCTCTGGACCCGAACGCACGCGCGACCATGCTGGCGCGTCTTGATAGGGCGCAAGCCCCGTGCGTTATGATCCTTGGCGCGGGGCATGTGGGTCGGGCCTTGGCGCAGGTTCTGGCCCCGCTGCCTTGCCGCGTGGCGCTGGTAGACAGCCGCGCGGCGGAACTGGCTCTAGCGCCCGCCACCGCAGAGCACCGTCTGACGCCGTTGCCAGAAGCAGAGATCGACCAAGCGCCCCCCGGCACCGCTTTCGTGGTAACAACCCACGATCACGGGTTGGATTTTCTGCTCACCCTCGCCGCGCTCAAACGGGGCGACGCAGCCTATGTGGGCTTGATCGGATCAGCCACCAAACGCGCGCGGTTCAGCCGCTTCGCTCAAGAGCATAAAGTCGACTCATTTGCGCTGACCTGCCCGATTGGTGCTGCGGGTTTGGGCGATAAGCGGCCAGAGGTTATTGCCCTAATGACCGCGCAAGAGATTTTCGTCGCGCTCAACCGCACAACTCAAGGAACGCCATGACCCAAACCCTGATCCGCGCGCGATTGCTGACCTTCCATCGCGAACCGCAAAGGCCCGATGACACGGACGCATTTACCTATATCGAGGATGGCGCGCTGCTGGTGGAAAACGGCGTGATCCGCGCCATGGGCGAAGCAGGCAAAATCACGGCCGAGGGCGCGAATATCATCGACCACCGCCCGCATCTGCTGATGCCGGGCTTTATCGATACGCATCTGCACTTTCCGCAAACGCAGGTCATCGCCAGTTGGGCGGCGGAATTGCTGGATTGGCTGAACGACTACACCTTCCCGGAAGAAACCCGCTATGCCGACCCTACGCTCTGCGCCAAAATGGCCAGCGCTTTTCTGGACCGGCTGACGGACCATGGCACCACCACAGCAGTTGCCTATGCGTCGGTGCACGCCTCCTCTGCCGAAGCGCTCTTTGCCGAAGCGCTCAAGCGCGACATGCGGCTGATCACCGGCAAGGTGATGATGGATCGCAACGCGCCAGATGCTTTGTGTGACACCCCGCAATCCAGCTATGACGACAGCAAGGCGCTAATCGCGCGTTGGCACGGCAAGGGGCGGCTGGGCTATGCGATCACGCCGCGTTTTGCCATCACCTCGACACCCGCGCAGATGGAAGCCGCGCAAGCCTTGGCGGCAGAGCACCCCGACTGCCATATCCAGACCCATCTGAGCGAGAACCACGCAGAGATTGCTCTGTCCTGCCAGCTTTACCCGGATGCGAAGGATTACACCGACATCTATGCGCGCTATGGTCTGCTGCGTGGCAACAGCTTGCTGGGCCACTGTATTCACTTAAGCGACCGCGAAATCGGCGCGCTTCATGATGCCGATGCGAAACCCGTCTTTTGCCCCACGTCGCACCTGTTCCTTGGGTCCGGCCTGTTCAATGACGCGAAACTGCGCGGCGCGGGCCTGACCAATGCCATCGCCACCGATATTGGCGGCGGCACCAGCTATAGCCTGCTGCAAACGCTGGCAGAGGGCTACAAGGTGCTGCAATTGCAGGGGCAAAGGCTGCACCCCTACCGCGCATTTCACTGGATCACGCGGGGCAATGCCGTGGCCTTGGGGTTAGCTGACCGTATCGGCACACTCGACCCCGGCACAGAGGCCGATTTCGTCGTGCTGAACGCAAGTGCCACCCCCGCTATGGCGCAGCGCATGGAACGCGCGCGCGGGCTGGCAGATGAATTGTTCACCCTGAAAGTGATGGGCGACGATCGCGCCGTGGTGCAAACCTATGTGGCGGGGCAACAACGCAAAACGGCCTGACGCGTCGCTTGCGCTTTTTTCTTGGTTTAGGGCGCAGAGTTGCGCAAACTCGGCGCGGGCGCTACCGGCGCTGTTTGAGTAAAATGTGCGAAAAACCATAAAGGGAGCGAAACATGGGACGTCGCGACGAATTGATTGAACGCTATGCCGCCGACCTGCGCGACAAATGCGGGGTCACGCCGGATATGGACCTGCTGCGCAAGGTCACGATCGGCTGCGGGCCATCCATCTACAATCCCGATGCCAGCACGGTCGCTGGCACGCAGGAACATGAATTGGACACCGTGCGCAAAAGCTTCCTGATCAAGAAGCTGGGGCTGGCCGACGGACCGGAATTGGGCAAGGCCATCGATGCGGTCATCGAGCAATATGGCCGCTCCGAACGCAACAAGTATCGGGCCGTGATTTACTACCTGCTGACCAAGCATTTCGGCAAGGAATCTGTCTACGGCTAAGGCGCTATTGATACAGTTTTACGCGTTATCGGCTTGTTCAAGCGGTTTGAATGGTGGATTGTGAAGCGTCTGGTTAGGATGACCGGGCCTACCATCCTCTCGTGACGTGAAGGGCACGCGGGTGAGATATGGGGGCCTCGGTCATGACCGGGGCCCCTTGCTTTTGTAGGGTTTTTCCCACGCATGTCATGGCCCGCAGATGGCCTAAGTCACGTCGCGTTTACACCATTTTTTCCCGGTTGTATGTTCGTCACATTACAGGCCAGATGGGCGGCGTCTTGAATTTGAGCGCCGCTCGGCCCAAATCTGATAGTTCTCGGCACCTCTTGCCGACAAGCCAAAGGACATACCCGTGACGGAATTGAGCAGCTACCCCGTATTGCCCCTGCGCGACATGGTCGTGTTTCCGCATATGGTCGTGCCCCTGTTCGTGGGCCGCGACAAATCTGTGCGTGCGTTGGAAACGGTCATGAATGATGACAAGCAAATCCTGCTTGCCTCTCAGATCGACCATTCGCAGGAAGACCCCGCAAGCGATGACATTTATCGCGTGGGCGTGCTGGCGAATGTGCTGCAAATGCTGAAGCTGCCAGACGGCACCGTGAAGGTGCTGGTCGAAGGCCATCGCCGTGTGCACATCACCGAATTCACGCGCGAAGACGGCTATTTCGAAGCCCGCATCGCAGACATGCCCGATACTGATGGCGTCGAGGCCGAGATCAAG
This sequence comes from uncultured Natronohydrobacter sp., assembly GCA_964401005.1. GTDB lineage: Bacteria > Pseudomonadota > Alphaproteobacteria > Rhodobacterales > Rhodobacteraceae > Roseinatronobacter. The sequence goes on along the minus strand of CAYNWX010000078.1, from coordinate 7,215 downwards.
GCGCTGATGCGGTCGGTGCAGAACGAATTCGAGCGCTATGCGAAAATCCGCAAGAATATCCCCGACGAGGCCTTGGCCGCGATTGCAGAGGCAACGGACCCCGCCAAGCTGGCCGATCTGGCTGCGGGGCATCTGGGGTCGAGCGTGGACAAGAAGCAGGCAATTCTGGAAATGACCGCGCTGGCCGCGCGGTTGGAAGAGATTTATGCCCAGATGCAGGGCGAATTGTCGGTCTTGCAGGTCGAGCGCAAGATTAAAACCCGCGTGAAAAGCCAGATGGAGCGCACGCAGCGCGAATATTACCTGAATGAGCAGATGAAGGCCATTCAGAAGGAATTGGGCGATGGAGAGGACGGCCAGAACGAACTGGCCGAGCTGGAAGCGCGCATTGCCAAGACCAAGTTTTCCAAGGAAGCCCGTGAAAAGGCCGATGCCGAACTGAAAAAGCTGCGCAACATGTCGCCCATGTCTGCCGAAGCAACGGTCGTGCGCAACTATCTGGATTGGCTGCTGTCCATTCCGTGGGGCGTGAAAAGCAAGGTGAAGAAAGACCTTGGCCGCGCGCAACAGGTGCTGGATGCCGATCATTACAGCCTAGACAAAGTGAAGGAACGGATCGTCGAGTATCTGGCTGTGCAATCGCGTTCAGCCAAGCTGAAAGGCCCGATCATGTGCTTGGTCGGTCCTCCGGGCGTGGGCAAGACCAGCCTTGGCCGGTCGGTTGCGCGGGCCACGGGGCGTGAGTTTATCCGCATTTCGCTTGGTGGTGTGCGCGACGAATCTGAAATTCGGGGGCACCGGCGGACCTATATCGGGTCCATGCCCGGTAAGATCATTCAAGCGCTGAAAAAGGCCAAGACGACGAACCCGCTTATCCTGCTCGATGAGATTGACAAGATGGGGCAGGATTTCCGGGGCGACCCGGCATCGGCCATGCTGGAGGTGTTGGACCCGGAACAGAACTCGACCTTCGTGGACCACTATCTGGAAGTGGAATACGACCTGTCGAACGTCATGTTCTTGACCACGGCCAACAGCTACAACATGCCGGGGCCCTTGCTGGACCGGATGGAGATCATTCCGCTGTCGGGCTACACCGAGGATGAAAAGCTGGAAATCGCCCGTACGCACCTACTGCCCAAATCGGTCAAGAACCATGGGCTGAAAGCGGGTGAGCTGGAGGTCGCGGACGAGGCGATCACCCAGACGATCCGGCTTTACACCCGCGAGGCCGGGGTGCGCAACCTTGAGCGCGAGTTGAACAAGATCGCGCGCAAGGCCGTGACCAAGATCGTGCGCAAGGATGCCAAAACGGTCAGCGTGACCGCCGACTCCCTGCCCGATTTTCTGGGCGTGCCGCGCTTCCGGTTTGGGTCGGCCGAGAAAGAGGACCAGATTGGCGTTGTCACGGGCTTGGCCTGGACGCAGGTGGGCGGCGAATTGTTGCAGATCGAAGCCTTGCGCCTCCCTGGCAAAGGCCGGATGAAGACCACCGGCAAGCTGGGCGATGTGATGAAGGAATCCATCGACGCGGCCAGTTCTTTCGTGCGCTCCATCGGGCCGGAAATCGGGGTTTTGCCGCCGAGGTTTGACGCGTGGGATATTCACGTTCACGTCCCCGAAGGCGCCACGCCCAAGGACGGGCCAAGCGCCGGGGTCGGGATGGTCACATCCATCGTGTCGGTGCTGACGCAAATTCCGGTGCGCAAGAACGTGGCCATGACGGGCGAGGTCACATTGCGCGGCAATGTGCTGGCAATTGGTGGGCTGAAAGAGAAACTTCTCGCAGCTTTGCGCGGCGGTATCGACACGGTGATGATCCCGCAGGACAATGCCAAGGACTTGCCGGAAATTCCGGACAACGTGAAAGAGGGGCTGACCATCATCCCAGTCGCCCATGTGCGCGAAGTGCTGCAACACGCGCTGGTGCATATGCCGGAATCGATGGAATGGGATGCAGCGGCAGATGAGGCCGCCCGCGTAGCGCGCATGTCGCCAAAAGCGGATGACGCAGGCGGTCGCCCTGCCCACTAAACCCTTGCCCTGCCCCTTCGTGTGAGGGGCAGGAAACCCGCCGAAAAGGGCTTGCGCTGCGTCTGCGCGGGCGCTATCAGGCCGGACGGGGGCGATTAGCTCAGCGGTAGAGCGCTTCGTTCACATCGAAGATGTCAGCGGTTCAAATCCGTTATCGCCCACCATTCCCCACCTCTTTTCGTGACCTGCCACCAAGGTTTGCGCACAAGCGTGGCCCTGTCACCGCTTGGACATGCAAAAGGCCCGGTCTTGCGACCGGGCCTTTGCGTTTCTTGCAAGTGGCTGGATCAGCGGTTGCTGAACTCAGGGTAGGCTTCCATACCCAGCTCGGACGTGTCCAGACCGTTGATCTGATCTTCGTCGCTGACGCGGATGCCCATGACAGCCTTCAGGATGAACCAAACCACAGCCGAGACGACGAACATGAAGACACCAATCGCCACGATACCGTAGATCTGACCGCCGATGGTTGCATCGCTGTTCGACAGAACCACAGCCAGTGTACCCCAGATACCGGCGAACAGGTGGACAGGGATTGCACCGACCACGTCATCAATCTTCAGCTTGTCCAGCAGCGGCACCGTGAAGACCACGATCACACCACCGATGGCGCCGATGATCGTTGCCATACCAAGGCCGGGGGCCAGCGGTTCGGCTGTAATCGACACAAGGCCAGCCAGCGCGCCGTTCAGAACCATGGTCAGATCGACCTTCTTGTACAGGATCTGCGTCAGGATCAGCGCTGCGATCGCGCCACCGGCAGCAGCCGTGTTGGTGTTTGCGAAGATGCGGCTTACATCTGCAACGTCGCTGACGGTGCCCATGGCCAACTGCGAACCACCGTTGAAGCCGAACCAACCCAGCCAAAGGATGAACATGCCCAGCGTTGCCAGCGGCAGGTTCGACCCCGGCATGACGGTGACGCGGCCATCTTTGCCATACTTACCAGCACGCGAGCCAAGGATCAAAACACCGGCGAGAGCTGCCCAGCCGCCTGCGCTGTGCACGATAGACGAGCCCGCGAAGTCCGAGAAGCCAGCTTCGGACAGGAAGCCGCCGCCCCAGCTCCAGCTTGCCTGGATCGGGTAGATGAGGCCGGTCAGGACGATCACGAAGATCAGGAAGGGCCACAGCTTGATGCGCTCTGCCACGGCACCCGACACGATGGACGCGGTTGCGGCGCAGAACATCAACTGGAAGATGAAATCAGAGCCGACCGACGCATAGGTCACATCGACCAAGTCGTCATAGCCAACGCCAACCGGTTCCAGCGACGTCATCGAGAAGCCGCCCATCCAGCCCTGAACGATCCAGCCATCGCCCGGATACATCAGGTTGAAGCCCACGACGAAATAGGCAACGGATGCCAGCGAAAACAAAGCGACGTTCTTAACCAACTGCATGGTCGCGTTCTTGGACCGAACAAGGCCGGTTTCCAACATACAGAAGCCAGCAGCCATGAAGAACACGAGGAAACCGCCCATCAGGAACAGCAGCGTGTTCATGATGAAGACCATTTCAGAGCTGACGCGATCTGCCGTCAGCGCTTCGTCCTGCGCGAAGCCGAGGCTAGGCAACAATGCCGCCGCGGCCACGATGGGAAGGAGTTTTTTGAGGTGCATCAGTTTTTGTCCTTTTTGATCTGGGTCCACGGGATCACAGGGCATCATCGCCGGTTTCGCCGGTGCGCACGCGGGTCGCGGATGCCAGGTCCAGCACGAAAATCTTGCCGTCGCCGATCTTGTCGGTCTTGGCGGTTTTCTGAAGCGTTTCGACAACTTGATCGGCCATCGCATCGCTGACAGCAATTTCCAGCTTCAGTTTCGGCACGAAATTGACGGCATATTCCGCCCCACGGTAAATCTCGGTATGGCCAGACTGCGCGCCAAAGCCCTTGATCTCAGTCACCATCATGCCGCGCACGCCGATAGAGGTGAGCGCTTCGCGCACCTCTTCCAGCTTGAACGGTTTTATCGCCGCAATGATATATTTCACGGTGTCATCCCCTTTCATCCACATTGCCGACCCGTCACGGCCGCACACCGTAAACAGAGGGTGAAGGACCGGGTTGCTCAACATTCTGGTAACGCTTCCGTGGCCGGACGCGGAAGAATCCGAAAATGAGTGCACAAATTTGCGCCATTGCATATTTTTTAATCAGTTCATTGATGTGACAATCCAGAATCACGCGCGCAACCCACGATGCTGCGATGTGATTCCGAAAGTGACCCTGACAGGGCACAGTTGCGCGATGTCGTGCCGAAGACTGTGGAAAAGCCGCACAACACATGGCAATAAGTCAAAAATCTATGTATTTTTGTCATTAAGCGGCCAACGAGCATAAACACGCATGAGCAGTGCAAAGCCCCCCCGCAAGAAGCTGGTCGCCCCGCAACGTGCGCAGGGCAAACCCAAACCGGCTGCGCGCAAACCCGCCCAAAGCCGCAAATCGCGCGGCGGCAATGCGGTCTCGCGGTTTTTCTGGGCAACCCTAAGCCTGATCTGGCGCATCCTTTGGGGCGTGGCATGGCGTGGGGCCGCGACCGTGGCGCTCATTCTGGCACTGGCAACCTTTTACTTTTATTCCACCCTGCCCCCACTCGCAGATCTGCTGGATGACCGCGCGCAAGGATCGGTCACGATGATAGACCGCAATGGAGAGGTCTTCGCATGGCGCGGCGAAACCTTCGGCGGCGTTATTACCGCAGGCACCGTCAGCCCGTACCTGAAAAATGCCATCGTCGCCACCGAAGACCGCCGCTTTTACTGGCATTTGGGCGTGTCACCGCGGGGGATTGCCGGGGCCATTCGGTCGAACTTGTCGGCCGGGCGTGGCGCGCTTTCGGGCGCAGGGGGGTCTACGATTACGCAGCAGGTAGCGAAGCTTCTATGCCTTGGCGTGCCGTTTGACACAGCAACTTGGGACAGCGAAGCAGAATACGAGGCCGATTGCCGACGCGGCACGGTCTGGCGCAAGATCAAGGAATTGCCCTATGCCTTCGCGCTGGAAGCCAAGTTTTCCAAGGACGAAATTCTGACCATCTATATGAACAGGGCCTTCCTTGGCGCGGGCGCGCGCGGGTTTGAAGCAGCCGCGCAACGCTATTTCGGACGGTCCGCGAATGAAATCGGTCCTTCGGAAAGCGCGATGCTTGCGGGGCTATTGGTTGCGCCATCCTATTTTGCACCCACGCGCAACTTGGAACGCGCGCAGGAACGTGCTGCCGTTGTGATCGAATTGATGCATGACCAAGGCTATCTGGACGCGCATGAATATGCCGAAGCGCGCGCCTATCCCGCCACCTTGTCGAACCGTGCAGAAAAACAGCAAGGCATCAACTTTGCCGATTGGCTGATGGTCGACAGCCCCTCCTACCTGACGCGCGAGACGACCGAAGACGTGATCATGCGCACCACCTTCGATCCGCGCTTGCAAGCTGCGACCGAAGCCGCAGTGGCAGAGGTGTTTGCCACCAAGGTGCGCGAAGGGTCAGAAGCAGAAGTTGCGGTCGTCGTCATGTCCGCCGATGGCGCGGTACGCGCCATGGTGGGCGGGCGAGATGCCAGCGTCGGCGGCTTCAACCGCGCAGTGCAGGCGGTGCGGCAAACCGGGTCCGCGTTCAAACCTTTCCTGTTTGCGGCGGCGCTGGAAAACGGCTTCCAGCCCTTCGACATTGTCGAAGATGCGCCGCTGACGATTAACATTCCCGGTTCTGGCCCGTGGTCGCCGCGCAATTATGATGGCGAGTTCTACGGCTTTGTAACGCTGACAGAGGCGCTGGCGGATTCGCTGAACACCCCTGCCGTGCGCATTTCCGAAGCGATGGGCCGCGACCGTGTGCGTGAGGTGGCCAATGCTTTCGGCCTGCGCAGCGACTTGGCCGAAGGGCCTGCCCTTGCACTCGGTGCCTCGGAATCGAACCTGCTAGACATGACCGCCGCCTATGCTGGTATCCTGAACGGCGGCAGCGCGGTGCGGGCCTACGGGATCGAAGAATTGAAGCTCTTGGGCGACAATACACCCTTGTTCGGCGTCTCGACCGGGATTGGGGATCGGGTTATCTCTGAAACCTCGGCACAAATGCTGACATGGATGATGAGCCGCGTTATCGAAGAAGGCACTGGCCAGCGCGGCCGCTTGCCGGGGCGCGAAGCCGCAGGCAAGACTGGAACGACCCAAGCCGCGCGCGACGCATGGTTTATCGGCTTCACCGCCGATTACGTGGTCGGGGTCTGGATGGGCAATGACGACAACTCGCCATTAACCGGCGTGACAGGCGGTGGCCTACCAGCCGAGATTTGGCGCGAAACAATGTTGCGCGTGCATGAAGGGCTGCCCGCACGTCCTTTGCCCATGACAGCGCCCGCCCGCCCTCAGCCGGTCGAAGCTCCGCAACGCAATGCGCCGCAGCCGCAGCGCGAAAGCCCATTGGATGACGCGATCCGCGGCATTTTGGGCAGTATCTTCGGCGGCAACTAGGGCTGGCATATCTGTAGGGTTACCCTTGGGGGGCGTCACATCAGGCGGCTAGAGTTAGCTGGCGGCGATTATTTCGGCGGGCCTAAGATCCGCCACCCAGCAAGCCGGCAACTGCCAGACGGGCAGTGTCCACCATGGCGACATAAGCGCTTAGCATACCCTCTAGCGCAGGCACTGCCCCGGCCAGCATGGGTGCCAGCAGGTAAAGTGCCGTCAGAATTGCAGCCATCGCCAAGGGAACAATCATCCCCGCCAAAAAGCCGCGTTTGCGTGCGGCTTCGGTCTGAGGCAATTCCGACTGGCCGCTGCGCGCGGCCTCAATGGGCTCTAGGGTTGAGCTGATATCATCAATATCCGGCAAGCTGGCCGCGCCGGATTTCGATGCGGGCGCAACGATTGCAGGACCGAACAGACCGAGCTCCTGCTGCGTCTCCAGCGCGTTACCTTCGCGGGCGCGCTGCTTGGCTTCGAACTCTGCCTCGCCACGCAGCACGTCAGCGACCGCCGGATCGAGTGCACGGGTGGGCGGCGGCACAGGTGCAACCGGCGGGTCACTTACCGCCTTTTCTACAGCAGCACTTGGGCGCGGAGCTGGATGTGCCGGGATGTCAGGTCGTTTGGGGCGGGGTGCTGCAATCTCGGCACGCTCGGGTCGATTTGGGCGCGGCGGCTCTGGCGGGGCTGGTTGTGGCGCAGGGGCG
>CAYNWX010000077.1:0-22604 GCA_964401005.1 uncultured Natronohydrobacter sp. | reverse complement strand
TTGTGGCGCGCAACCGGCATGACCGACAATGATTGGGACAAGCCGATCATTGCCATCGTCAACAGCTTTACGCAATTCGTGCCGGGGCATGTTCACCTGAAAGACCTTGGCCAACTGGTCGCGCGCGAAGTGGAAAAAGCTGGAGGCGTGGCCAAGGAATTCAACACCATCGCGGTGGATGACGGGATCGCCATGGGGCATGATGGGATGCTCTATTCGCTACCCTCGCGCGAGGTGATCGCGGATGCGACCGAATACATGGTCAACGCCCATTGCGCCGATGCGATGGTCTGCATTTCGAACTGCGACAAGATAACACCGGGAATGCTGATGGCCGCGATGCGGCTGAACATTCCATGTGTGTTCGTGTCTGGTGGGCCGATGGAAGCGGGCAAGATCGAGGTTGACGGCGTGGAAAAGGCGCTGGACCTTGTGGATGCCATGGTCGTGGCCGCCGATGACAAATACACCGACGCGCAGGTGCAGGCGATCGAGGAAGCGGCCTGCCCGACCTGCGGGTCATGCTCTGGCATGTTCACGGCCAATTCCATGAACTGCCTGACCGAAGCTTTGGGGCTGTCGTTGCCCGGCAACGGGTCCACCCTTGCCACCCATGCCGACCGCGAAAAGCTGTTCAAGCGCGCGGGCCATGTGGTTGTGAAAAACGCCAAACGTTACTATGAGCAGGATGACGAGAGCGTACTGCCGCGCAATATTGCCAGCTTCAAGGCGTTTGAAAACGCCATGTCGTTGGACATTGCAATGGGCGGGTCGACCAACACAGTTCTGCACCTGCTGGCCGCCGCGCATGAAGGCGGCATAGAATTTACCATGGCCGATATCGACCGGCTGTCGCGCCGCGTGCCCTGCCTGTGCAAGGTCGCACCCGCCAAGGACGATGTGCATATGGAAGATGTGCACCGCGCCGGTGGGATCATGTCGATCCTTGGCCAGTTGGACAATGCGGGCCTTCTGCACCGCGATCTGCCGACCGTGCACAGCCCGACTATGGGAATGGCGCTGGACATGTGGGATGTCAGCCGCACGAATGACCCGGAGGTGCACCAATTCTACCGCGCCGCCCCCGGTGGCGTGCGCACCACGCAGGCGTTTTCGCAGGCCAACCGCTACAAAACGCTGGATACCGACCGCGAAAAGGGTGTCATCCGCACGAAAGAACACGCGTTCAGTCAAGATGGCGGTCTGGCCGTGCTGTTCGGCAATCTGGCCGAACAAGGCTGCATCGTGAAAACCGCGGGTGTGGATGACAGTATCCTGAAATTTAGCGGCCCGGCGCGCGTATTCGAATCTCAGGATGACGCGGTCAGCGGCATTCTGACCGGCAAGGTCGTGGCGGGCGAAGTGGTTGTCATCCGCTATGAAGGGCCGCGCGGCGGGCCGGGAATGCAGGAAATGCTGTATCCGACCAGCTACCTGAAATCGAAAGGTCTTGGCGCGGCTTGTGCGCTTGTGACCGATGGCCGCTTCTCGGGCGGCACGTCGGGCCTGTCGATTGGCCATGTCAGCCCCGAAGCCGAAGAAGGCGGGCTGATCGGGATTGTCGAAAACGGCGACCTAATCGAGATCGACATTCCGAACCGGACCATTCATTTGGCGGTGGATGACGCAACGCTGGCCGCGCGCCGTGCCGCGCAGGACGAAAAAGGCTGGAAACCCGCCAAACCGCGCCCGCGAAAGGTCTCGACCGCTCTGCGCGCCTATGCCGCGCTGACCACATCGGCGGCCATGGGGGCCGTGCGCAAATTGCCAGAAGGATGGTAATCTGAATGAGCCGCATTGTTTATGTGAATGGCGACTACCTGCCCGAGGGCGAGGCCAAAGTGTCGATCTTCGACCGTGGCTTTCTGATGGCCGATGGTGTGTATGAGGTAACGACCGTTATCGATGGCAAACTGATCGACTTTGACGGGCATTTTACCCGTCTGGAACGGTCCTTGGGCGAATTGGACATCGCCAACCCCATGGACCGCGACGCGTGGCTGGAAGTGCACCGCCAACTTGTCGCGCAAAACGCGCTCGATCAGGGCATGATCTATCTGCAAGTGACGCGCGGCGCGCCGGGTGATCGGGATTTCATCTTCCCCGACCCGGAAACGACTACACCCACAGTGGTGCTGTTCACCCAAGCGAACCCCGCGCTGGTGGACAGCCCGAAGGCCAAGAAGGGCATCAAGGTTGTTACCATCGACGACATTCGCTGGGGGCGGCGCGACATCAAGACGGTTCAACTGCTCTACCCTAGCATGGGCAAGATGATGGCCATCAAGCAAGGCGCGGATGATGCCTGGATGGTGCAGGACGGCGCGATCACCGAGGGCACCTCGAACAACGCCTATATCATCAAGAACGGCAAGATCGTGACCCGCGCGCTGTCGAACGACATTCTGCACGGGATTACTCGCGCCGCCGTTCTGCGCTTTGCGCGCGAGGCGCAGATGCAGGTCGAAGAGCGCAATTTCACCGTGGAAGAAGCGAAATCGGCGGATGAGGCATTTGTCACATCGGCCAGCACTTTCGTCATGCCGGTGGTTTCGATTGACGGGGCCGAACTCGGGAGCGGGGCGCCCGGCCCCTTGGCGATGCGCTTGCGGGAAATTTACATCGAAGAAAGCCGCAAAGCAGCGATCTAACAGCAAGACCCTGCCGTTACCGGGGTGCTAAACTGGCACCCTAGTAACAGGAGCAGTGATAAATATGCTGGGATCGTAGAACCTTCCGATATCCTGAATCACGACGACAACTTCGCCATTGTCTATGATCGACGTTTCAAAATCTTCTACCCGGATCTCGACATCATGCGCGGTGTCGCTGCCATCAAGGTTTACAGGTGTATAGACCAGCCGATCATTTGTCAGCGGGTTGAAATCCGTGATCCTAGCCGGGCCAGCGCTTTCGTCTCCGACACCGAAAATGACGAACACGTCGGACCCGGCACCGCCCGTCAGCGTATCCCCCAAGCCGCCGGTCAGGCTATCATTCCCAGTGCCGCCGATAAGAACCGTCGCGCCTGTCCCGTCGATGACGTCGGTATCGCCGTCGCTGCGCATGAAGCCTTCACCGCGGAATTGGTTCTGAACATCATTCCCGCTGCCAACGATCCGGTCTGCGCCATTGCCCGCCACGGCCTCTACAAAGCCCGACCCCTCGCCCCCCTCGAACACGTCATCCCCATTGCCCAGAATGACACGGTCGATTTCTTCAAAAGTAGTCGGTGGCAAGCTGCCGTCTGCGGGTTGGATGGTAATAATGTCACCATCCGCGACGGTCACACGCATATCCGCGCTCAAAGCGCTCAGGTCCAGCGTGCTGAACTGATCGCCGCCAACATAATTGCCACCGCCTTGGAATGCATCGGTCACAACCAAGGTCACGTTGCCGTCTGGATCCTCTTCCACGGTCAAGCCAGAACCGTCTCCGGGTTCGCTGTCGGCCACGGAAGCGCCGTTCACTTCAACGGAAATTGCCGCCAACAGCTCGGACGGGTCCGTCCCTTCGAACCCTTCCAATTCGACCATCGGCAAACCATCTAACCGGATCAGAATACCCGAATCATCCGCCGTGCGTTCCGCGGTCAGCGTGACGGTATCCCCGAAATACAATGGGTCGCGCCCGTTTGGTCCGTATTGTTCCAGCGGCAAATCGTCGAAAGCGCTCATGAAGTCGCGGTCCAGATCGATCACCAACCGATCTTCGCTTGGGTCGAAATCCCGGATCACCGGGGTGGTGAGCGCATCGCCTCCAATGGTTTGCATCGCTCCAGTCAAATTCAAGCCACCGGGTGAGACGACAAAGACATCCTCGCCGGCACCACCTGTCATTTCGGACCCGCCAGCACTGACAAGCGTGTCGTTGCCACCACCACCACGCAAGGTCTGCACGGCCGTCCCGGCATCCATATGCTCACCAATGACCAGATCATTGCCCTCGCCGCCGAAAGCGTGGTCGTCTTCCAGCGCGATCAACAGGTCGTCATCAGTGCCGCCATTCAATTGGACGCCAAATTCAGGAAAGCCGATCAATGTATCGTTGCCGGAGAAGCCATTGTAGACGGATACATCGTCGCGCGCGGTTATCAGATCATCGCCCGCTCCACCCTGCCCTGGGGTTTCTGGCCCTGGATCCGGGTTGGGCGGAGTGTCATCATCCGGGTCAGACGGGGTATCCGTGTCCGGTTCGGTGTAGCTATCGTCACCACCATCGTTAAAAAGCGCCAAAGCGCTGAAAGCTAACAGCAAGCCGACCAATCCAAATCCGAACATTTCTCAACCCAGCCCTAAAAATCCTTCGAAAGGTTAATAAATTTTTTACCATAAAAAAGCCTAATTCTGGCCAAAATGTCGCAACAATCAGCCAGAATTGTCGCCTAGGACCGGGTCAATCCAGCCGAAGACACCCGTTTTCCAACTCGTCCGGGAAACGCTTGGCTATTCGGTCGGGCTGTTCGAATTCCGCGCAGACCTGTGTCTGGGTCACGGTGAACGGCTGGTCAGTAAAGCGATCCGTGTCGCGCGGAAATGTGCCGCAAGCCAAGTCCGCCCCGCCCTCACGTCTCTTTTCGCATGTCAAATACGCGGCCAAATCCCGCAAGTCGTTCAGGCGTTGGGCATCGCGTTGTTCGCTTCGTGCCTGTTCCGGGCCACCCACCTGCCACAGGCCAAAACCGATCATCACAACCGCGAACGGGATCAGCAGTCTGGAAAGGCCCATATGCATCACCGCTCCGCCAAGAAATCGCGGAACCATGCGATGACCAGCAGGGCCAGAACCACGACAAAGGCCACTTTGGCCATGAATTGCGCGGTTATCACGCCCGTCAGCCCGGCATAGACCACCGCAACCGCCGCGCCCAGCAGCGAAAGCGACGACAGAAACAACGTAACCGCTGCGAATTTTTGGCGCAGCGGTGACCGTCGCTGGCCGGGATCGCTCGACAAGACCCGCGCCGCGCGCCGGTCCAGCCACAAAAATACCGGCAGCACAACGATCAGAACCGCGATGGACCAGCGCATGGAGTCCCGATTGCCATAGCTGCCCGCAACCTGAAGCGGGTCTGGCAACCATGTCTCGATCAGATCAAAGCCCAGCGCAACCAGATTAAAGGTCACAGTCAACAAAGCCACGAACATCAGCCCGTAAAGGACTGCGTCTTGCCCTGTAGCTTGCGCTTGCGGGCGCGGTACGGGCACACCAAGGCCCCGATCCGCCCAACCGTCCAAAGCCGCCGCTATTTCGGCCTGCGACCACCCTTCGGCCAGAAGGGCCGCGCGCAGCGCGTCGGGACTATGCCCCGCACGCAGGCCATCTTTTACGAAGGCTTCCAGTTGGTCAGAGGGTTTCACCCGTCAGCCCTTGTCGCCAACATTTTCGGCGAACGACTTGTCAAAAGCGGCCTTCTGGCTGGCATCGGCTTCGGTCTGGTTCTGGGCCTTCCAGACATCGTAGGGCATGCCGTAAACCGCTTCGCGCGCGGCGTCTTTGTCCATATCAATCCCACGTTCTTGCGCGGCTTCCATATACCAACGCGACAGGCAGTTGCGGCAAAACCCTGTCAGGTTCATCATGTCAATGTTCTGCACATCATTGCGTTTGTCCAGATGTGCCAGAAGCGCGCGAAAGGCAGCGGCCTCCAGCTCTGTGCGGGTGGTGTCGTCCATATCAAATCCTCCGGTTACTGGGGGAAGGTGCGCATTCGCCGCGCGTGGGTCAAGCGTGACAGACTTGCTTTTCTGCCGATTATCGATAGATGTTTGCGCTAACGAATTCCACCTGACACGAAGCGCTGCCATATCAGACCTAAATGCGCCGTCAGGCCAAGCAATACCAGAGAGGACATTCCATGACGCCCCTGCGCCGTCACCGTATGATCAAGATCGTCGCCACCCTTGGCCCGGCCTCGTCCGACTATGACACCATTCGCGCGCTGTTCGAAGCCGGCGCCGATGTGTTCCGCCTGAACATGAGCCACGGCACCCATGACGACATCGCCGCGCGCCACGCCATCATCCGCAAGATCGAAACAGATACGGGCCGCCCGATTGCTATTCTTGCCGACCTGCAAGGGCCGAAATTGCGCGTCGGCGAATTTGCCAATGGGTCCGAAGACTTGGTTGAGGGCGCGCCCTTCCGGCTGGACCTGTCAGACAAACCGGGCGACCTGACCCGCGTAAACTTGCCCCATCCCGAGATTTTTGCGGCCTTGGAACCCGGCGCGAACCTGCTGATCAATGACGGCAAAATCCGACTGAAGGTCAACGAATGCGGCACGGATTTCGCCGATTGCACCGTGACTGTCGGCGGTACCATTTCGAACCGTAAGGGCGTGAACGTGCCCGATGTGATCCTGCCTTTGGCCGCGTTGTCGGACAAGGACCGCAAGGACCTGGAATTCGTCTGCCGCCTGGGCGTGGACTGGCTGGCGCTGTCCTTCGTTCAGCGCGCAGCCGACGTGGCCGAAGCGCGCACGCTGGCGCAAGGGCGCGCTGCGATCCTGTCCAAAATCGAGAAGCCCGCCGCCGTAACCGCCTTTGATGAAATTCTGGCCGTGTCAGACGGGATCATGGTGGCCCGTGGCGATCTTGGGGTGGAACTGCCGGTGCAGAACGTGCCGCCCATCCAGAAACGCCTTGTGCGCCGTGCACGGGCAGCGGGCAAGCCCGTGATCGTGGCCACGCAGATGCTGGAATCCATGATCGACAGCCCCATGCCCACCCGCGCAGAGGTCTCGGACGTGGCCACCGCAATTTACGAGGGCGCGGATGCGATCATGCTCTCGGCAGAATCGGCAGCAGGCGCTTACCCGATCGAAGCCGTTGTGACAATGGACAACGTCGCGCGCGAGGTTGAGAGCGACCCAACCTACAAAGAAATTATCGACGCATCGCGCAAGAACAAGCACAGTTCTATCGCGGATGGCATTGTGGCCGCCGCGCGCGAACTGGCCGAAAAAACCGATATTGCCGCAATCTGCTGCTTTACTGAATCGGGCACAACCGCCAGCCTTGTGGCCAGAGAGCGCCCACATGTGCCGATCTTGGCGCTGACCCCCATCACCAAAACCGCGCGCCGGCTGCAACTGACATGGGGCGTGCATTGCGAAGTTGTGGCTGAGGTCGAGCGCTTCAAAAAAGCGGTCATAAACGCCGTCCGCGTCACCCGCAAATACGGCTTCGGGACCGAGAAAGACCAGATCCTTGTCACCGCGGGCATTCCGTTCAACCAACCGGGCACAACTAACATCTTGCGCGTGGCGCCCTGTGCAGAACACTTGATCGTATCGGGCGAGCCGGAGTAATCTGACCGCCTGCAAGCGAGGCGGCATGGACACAGGCTTTCTATTCCTGCTGGGCGTATACCTGCTGCCGCTAGCGCTGGTCAGCGCGGTATCCGCGTGGACGGACGGGCGGCGGCCCACAGTGGCCATGGCGCTTGGCGCGACAGGGCTTGTGCTGGCGGTGATCGCATCTGTCTTGCGGCCAGAGGGGTTTTACGGATTGTCGGATATTCCCCTGCTGACGATAGAACTTTTGGCCCGTATCTGGCGCGCCTTCTGAGCCTTGCACACACCCTGTTTCTGGTTTAAGGCGCAGGTTCTATTCGAAGGAGCGGCCGGCCGTTGTGGCATGCCGAGTCGTTCCCCTGACCGAAAAAGGAGTCGGAAATGCCCAAGATGAAGACCAAATCGGGCGCGAAAAAGCGCTTCTCCATGACCGCGACCGGCAAGGTAAAAGCTGGCCAAGCGGGCAAACGGCACGGCATGATCAAGCGGACGAAGAAATTCATCCGTGACGCACGCGGCACCACGCTTCTGTCCGAGCAGGATGCCCGCATTGTCAAAACCTACATGCCCTATAACCGGTAAGGAGAGCGGAACATGTCACGCGTTAAATCCGGCACAGTCACCCACGCCCGCCACCGCAAGGTCATCAAGGCCGCCGCTGGCTATTATGGCGCCCGTTCGCGCAACTTCCGCACCGCCACGCAGGCTGTGGACAAGGCGAACCAGTATGCAACCCGCGACCGCAAGGTGCGCAAGCGCAACTTCCGCGCGCTGTGGATCCAGCGTATCAACGCGGCGGTGCGCGCTATCGATCCGTCGCTGACCTATTCGCGCTTCATCAACGCGCTGATGCTGGCTGGGATCGAAGTGGACCGTAAAGTTCTGGCAGACCTCGCCGTGCACGAGCCTGAAGCATTCGGCCAGATCGTGGAAAAAGCGAAAGCAGCCATGGCGTAAGCCATCTGTAATACTCGAATTAGAAAACCCCGCTTGGCCATCGCCCAAGCGGGGTTTTTCTTTGCCTTTGACAGCGGTTTAGCGGCTACGGCTGTCCACTTCGGCGGTAATGTTGAACAAACGCGCAGACAGATCGCCGCCAAAACGCATATTGCCCAAGATCACGGTCGTCTCTGCCCCGGTATCATCTCGGATAACCCATTGGCGCAGCTCTGTTGGTCCTGCGGAAAAGACCAGCCGGATCGACCCGTATTGCGGGTTTTCAGGGTCTTGCGCGATCACGGTCGTGGTGGTGCCTTCGTCGGTATGGCCCACAACCATGCTGCGATTGCTGAAATCGACGTTGCGTTCCAGAATCAGGTTCAGCGGCGTCTGGCTTAGCGGATATTGGTTCGGCCCTTGGTTGGACCTCCCGTCGAAAATGGCAACTTGACCGCCGCCCGCCATGACAAGAGACTCTTCCGGCGGGTCATATTCAAACCGCACGCGACCGGGGCGGCGAATGTAAATTCGCCCCGTAGCAAGGCTGCCATCCGGATTGATCTGGGTGAATTCGCCCTCGGCGGTGGTGAAACCGTTGAAGTAACGCGAGATCTCATCCAACGGAATACGATCAGCAAAGGCGGGACCGACCAGCGCGAGTGCCGGAAGGGACAGAAACAGGGAACGACGTGTGATACTCATGGCGCTTGGATAGCGCGTTTCGTTGGGGCCACAAAGCGCATTTGCCTCTCGCCGCCAACACAAGGCAGAGAGTTGCCGATTGGCCAAGGGGTTACAGCACCAGCGCCGGCGTCATGCCGGTTGGTTCCAGATCCCAGCGGGCCTGCCAGTTCCCCGCAGCGCGTTCCAACACAAGATAGTTGCGTTCAGCCACATAGCGGGTGGGTTGCCCCGGCAGGCGCGCAATGCGGATCGGGTGTTCGGATAGCGGGTCTTCGCCCAAGCTAGCGAGCGCCCCCAGAAACCGCGCCCAGCCTTTGGACGGCGCGCGATGCGCGATGCCAGACGCAACAAGCTGGTTCAGGTGCAAGCCGCCGCCAAGGTCCATCGTCGCGCGGGTCGCCAGATGAATCTCGCCCGACAATGCCGTTATGTCATGGCCATCCCGCCGCGCCATGTCGCGCACCAGCCGCAACACGCGCCGCCATTCGTCACGATGCGCGCGGCTTTGCCATTGGTCACGCAGGTCATCCTCGTATTTTTGCATTTTCGGGACCAGCACCATCAGCGTTTCCAGAATGGACAGGCGCGGACCAAGAAGCGGGACGCTCGACATGAGCATGGTGTGGCCGGGCACATCTTGGGCGGCCTCTGCCTCCTTCATGGCCCAACCGCCCGGCCCCATGACCTGCCGCCGCGTGCGCTCTGACCGTAGGTCGGGGGCGAGGATGCGAAGGTTTGGCGTATGGATAGACCAACCCAGATGAATGCGATCTTTGTCATGGAACCGCGCGGGCAAGTCGCCCTCGACCGTCGCAGCCTGAAAGTTCAGGAACGCCTCTCGCGCGACCGAGAACAACGTCTGCCCCACCGGCGAATAGGTGCGCGAGCGGCGCAGAGATCCCCAGCCATCGCAGATATCATGGTCATCCCATTGCATAAGCGACGGGATACGCGCGCAGAGCCACGCCATTTGCGGCGCGGCATATATCGCGGCATAGCGCGCGAAGAACCGTTCGCGCAGGTGGTGGCGCAGATCGGCCAGCGCGGCTTGTGACGGATCGCGCGGCAGGGTGCCGGGCCAATCATCCGACAACTCGTGCCCGTCCGTCGCTTCGTCGGCATAGACCTGATCGCCGCCATGCAACATCAGCGCGAAGGGCGCGCGCTTATGCTCGTTGCGCAAGCGCTCCCACATGGCGTTGCGCTCGGAGCCCTCGCGGTCCATGTCGCCATGTTCCTCGCCGTTGCAAGAGACATAGGCGATCCGCAAATCCCCTGTCAGATCGCCCGCCACGGCGTAATCTTTTCCGTCCCAACGATAGCTTGACGCGCGATCGGCGGGCAAAGTGAACCGCGCGCGCCAGATGGTCGCGTGGTCATAATCGGCAAGCACTTCCGGCGCGATCTGCCCCGCGTCGGTTGCCACCGGCGCAGGCGCGTCGCCTTTCGGCATGATGAACACCGCAGACAGGTGCGATGCCCCGTCTGCGATATGGTCCAGATACAGCACGGGGCCGATGGGTTTTGTGATCTCTGTCATCGCGCATAGGTGGGGCACGCAGCCGCTTCCCGCAATCACGCTCACGCAAAATTATTCTGCGCAGACAAAGTTTTGCGTGCTTGTCCTAGCCCTGCTCTGGCACCAATATCTCGCGCTTGCCGACATGGTTGGCGGGCGTGACCAGCCCTTCATCTTCCATCTGCTCGACCAGACGCGCGGCCTTGTTATATCCAATGCCCAGCTTGCGCTGGATGTAGCTGGTCGAACATTTACGGTCCTGAATAACCACCTGCACGGCCTGATCATAAAGCGCGTCTTCGCCGTTGGTGTTTCCGCCAAGGCCCAACACCGCGTCAATATCAGCTTCCTTGTCGGATTCCGGACCATCAACAACGCCAGATTTGTATTCGGGCGGCCCGAAAGATTTGAGATGGTTGACGATTTCTTCCACCTCTTCATCGCTGACGAATGGCCCGTGAATACGGCTAATGCGCCCACCCCCGGCCATGTAAAGCATGTCGCCCATGCCCAGAAGCTGCTCTGCCCCCTGCTCGCCCAGAATGGTGCGGCTGTCGATTTTCGACGTCACCTGGAACGAAATCCGCGTCGGGAAGTTGGCCTTGATGGTGCCGGTAATCACATCGACCGAGGGGCGCTGCGTGGCCATGATAAGGTGAATACCCGACGCCCGCGCCATCTGCGCAAGGCGTTGGATGCAGGCTTCGATTTCCTTGCCCGCAACCATCATTAGATCGGCCATTTCATCGACCACGACCACGATGAAGGGCAGCAATTCGGGCGCGAATTCTTCGGTCTCAAACACCGGATCACCAGTTTCATCGTCAAATCCGGTCTGAATGGTGCGCTTGAACATTTCGCCCGCCGCCAAAGCCTCGCGCACGCGACCATTATAGCCGTCAATGTTGCGCACGCCCATTTTCGACATCTTGCGGTAGCGCTCTTCCATCTCGCCGACGACCCATTTCAGGGCCACGACTGCTTTCTTGGGGTCTGTCACAACGGGCGACAGAAGGTGCGGAATGCCATCATAAACCGACAGTTCCAACATTTTCGGGTCGATCATGATCATGCGGCATTCGTCTGGCGTCAGACGATACAGCAGCGACAGGATCATGGTGTTGATCGCCACCGACTTGCCCGACCCGGTGGTCCCGGCAATCAGCAAATGCGGCATCTTGGCCAAATTGGCGACGATCGGTTCGCCATCAATGCCTTTGCCCAGCGCCAAGGGCAGGCGCATGTTGCTGTCGCCAAAGTCGCGCGCGGCGAGGATTTCGCGCAGCACGACCTTTTCACGGTGCGCATTTGGCAGTTCGATCCCGATAATGGACCGTCCCGGCACGGTCGAGACGCGCGCCGATAGTGCCGACATGGACCGCGCAATGTCATCGGCCAGCCCGATCACGCGGCTTGCTTTCAGCCCCGGCGCAGGTTCCAATTCGTATTGCGTAACCACGGGGCCGGGGCGCACGCTGACAATCTCGCCCCGCACGCCGTAATCGTCCAGCACCGCTTCCAGCATGCGGGCGTTTTCTTCCAGCGCATCGTCGCTCAACGTGTAGCGCTCGACCTCGGACGGGTTTTGCAACAGGCCCAAGGGCGGCAATTCGTATGTTGGCGTGTCCGGCTCGAAGCGGAAAGCGGGTTCGGCTTCGGCCTGCGCTTGGCGCGAAGGTTGCAGCTTACGAGCCAGCGGTGCGACCACGCGGCGTTGCAGCACATGCCCGGTCGCGCGCGGAGCCTCTGGCGCGACAGGTTTGGGTTCTACGGCTGGAGCAACAGGCGCAGGGGCTGCAGCCATCATCCAATCGGGCATCGGCACCGCGCCCATCGTGGGCGTCAGGCTGGCCGTAAGCTGCGCGGCAAAGCCATGGGCCGGGGCGGCTTGGATCACGGGCGGTTCAACTGCGGGCGACATTTGGACAGAAGCAGCGGGGGCCGGGGCCGACAAGGGCGGCTCTGCCGGACGCTGGGTGCGGTCAAAATGAATGACGGGTTTCGCAGGCTTGCGATTCCTGATCACATCCGCAATGCGCGAGCGGATATACTCGCCTTCAGGCGCCGCGATATGGGCCGCCCCTTGGGTCAGCGGCGGCTCTATCAACTCTGGCTGTGGCACGGGCGGCGCATAAGCCTGCGTCTCTGTCACCGCCGGTCCTGCGCTCAGGGATTTCAGACGCGACAGCAGGCTTGGGCGGTCCTCTCCAGCGGCGGGGGGCGCATAAGCAGTCGGTTGTGCGGCTGACAAAACAGGTTCAGCGGCACGCGATAAGGGTTGCGGATAGGGCGTTGCCCGAATAACCGGCGGCGCACGGCGCGCGGCTGGCGTGGGTTGGGCCGCTGGCTGGTCAGGCCATGCCTGTTCTGGCGCGTAAACGGGGGCCGCGGCGCGCGCAGCGGCACGGTTCCGCGCATGTTGGGCCATAGTCTCGCCCGCGCGTTGAAGGCTGCGAAAGCCACCGCTTGCACCGCCGCGCAGCAGGGCGAACACACCCGCGTAAATCAACACGATGCCTGACACTAGGAAGGTGGCAAATTTCAACAGTTCGCGCAGCGACAGGCCCAGAACGAACCCCCAGACCGCGACCATGCCCACCAGCATCAGCAGTGACATGACCCGCACGCCCGCGCCCGCGCTCATGGGCAGGGCATTGACGACCGCGCCCAGAACCGTATCACCGAACACACCGCCAAGGCCCATAACGGGTTGCCAATCGGCCCCCGGCACCAAGGTTGCGCACCACACTGCGCCCACTGCCAGCGCGATGGGCAGGAACACGGCGCGCGCCATCAGCGCGTCATGCCCACGCCCCAGAACAAGCCGCAGACCCCATGCCACGCAAAATAGCACCAGACCCCAGCTTGCCACGCCCAAAATAACCATCAAGGGGGCCGCCAGTGTTGCACCAAGCCGACCCAGCGAATTTCGCACGGGTTCATCAGAGGCCGCCATCCAACCCGGATCATCGGGCGAGTATGACCCAAGCATCACCGCGCAAGCGAAGGCCAAAACCAACAGAAGCAACCCGACCAATTCGCGGCCACGCTTTTGCACAAGCGCAGACAGGTTGCTGTCCAAAAGCGGATCGCGCTGGTTAATGTTGTAGGAAGCCATCGGAACCCCTCTTAGCGATACAGACAGTCGCGCAGGCGGATCAGCGCGTCTTGTATTTCGTCAATAGGCGTGACCATGGCCACGCGAATAAAGCCTTTGCCCGGGTTGAAGCCATCTTGCTCGCGCGCAAGGTAAGCACCGGGCAGCACGCGAATGCCGGTCTCGCACCACAGCTTCAGTGCCGCGGCTTCGCCATCTTCCACGGGCAACCACAGGAAAAACCCGCCATCCGGCCCGGTATAGCCCGGAACTTGGGCGAAAACCCGGTCGGCCAGCGCGTATTTCTGTTGATAAAGCGCGCGCGAGCGGTCGACATGCGCTTCGTCGGACCATGTGGCGGCGGCGACATGTTGCAACGGCTCCGGCAAAGGCGCGCCGGCATAGGCCCGTAGCTGGCGAATGCGGCGAATGCTGTCAGCGCCACCCGCGACAAACCCAGAGCGCAACCCAGGCAGGTTTGACCGCTTCGACAGCGAGTGAAAACTCAGCACACGCTCGGGATTGGTCCCCATTTGCGCTGCAATCTCTAGCGCGCCGGGGGGCGGCGAATTGCGGTAAATCTCGGAATAGCATTCATCCGCGAATATGCGGAAATCATGCCTTTCGGCCAAGGCCAACAGGTTGCGCCAATAATCGGCATCGGCCACCGCGCCCTGCGGGTTCGACGGCGAGCAGACATAGGCAATGGCTGCTCGGTCCAGCACATCGGGTGCAAGGGCTGTGTAATCGGGCAAATAGCCGGTATCGGCCGTTGCAGGCGCATAGACGGCCTCTGCCCCCACCGCCAGCGCGGCAACGGCATAGACCTGATAAAACGGGTTCGGCGCAAGGATCACCGGGCGCGCGCCGTTTTTTTCCTCTGGGCACAGCGCCAGCGCCGCGTTGAACAGCCCCTCGCGCGTTCCGTTCAGCGCCATGATCTGTGCTTGCGGAACGGTCACGCCATAACGCCGCGACAGCCATGCGCTGATGGCGTCCAGCAATTCGGGAATGCCTTCGTTTGCCGGGTATTTCGCGAACAGATGCGTATGAGCCTGCAAGACCTCTGCCAGAAAGGACGGCATTTCGTGGCGCGGCTCACCAATGGTCATGGCCACCACATCGCCGCCGGGCGTGTGATGGTCCAACAGCGCGCGCAGGCGCGGAAACACGTATTCAGGCAGGTTCGAAAACCGCTCTGGAACTTGCATGGACTGCCTCTGTGTTTCGGGATCTTTCGCCCCGATATCGCATACAGGATAGCGCGGGTCTGCTTTTGCGTCCAGCATCTTGGGTGAAGAGCGCGCCATAACCCCGCGAAATTGTGGCATTTTCGCAGGGATTTTGCGCACCACCATATCTGGTGTCAGCTAGGCTGACACAACCCCACGCCTAGCCGCGTAAAACCGGCTCCGCCGCCGCGCCAACCCGCAACAGGCGGTCCTCTGCCATCGGTGCAGCCATGAAGCTGATCCCGGCAGAGGGCGTATTGGTCGGTAAGGTCAGCGCGCACAGGCCGAGCATGTTGGCAATCCGCGTGTTGCGCAGGGTCAGCAGGTTTTCGGTTGTGTAATAGTCCTCATCAGCGGCCAGACGCGCGGCATTGGGCGGCAAGTTTGGCGCGGTGGGCAAGATTACGGCATCATATCCGGCCACCTGCGCCAGATAGCGCGCGCGCAATTCGGTCAGGCTGTTCCATGCCGCGATGTAATCGGCGGCGGAATGCGCCGCACCCGCCCGGAACCGGGCTAGGATGGGTGGAAACATCACATCCGGCTGCGTTTCGATCAGCGCGCGCCATTCGGCCCACGCCTCTGGCGTGTAGATAATGGCCGACAGCGCAAGGACATTCTCCAACACCGGCAGCTTGGCGCGGGTCAACTTGGCCCCGGCTCGGGTCAGGCGGCTTGCGGCCTCCTCGAAAGCCGCGGCGGGTTCTGGGCGAATATCTTCGAACGGAGCGCCATCCAGAACCAGAAAATGCCGCCCCGCAAGGGTCGCGCCCCTCAGGTCGGGGGCGATGCGACCCTCCAACATAGCCAAGAAGGCCGCGCAATCTTCGACGGAGCGCGCCAAGGGGCCAACCGTGTCAAACCGGCGCGCCAGCGGAACCACACCTTCCAATGACAAGCGCCCATGCGTGGTTTTCAGCCCCACAAGGTCGTTCCACGCCGCCGGAATGCGCACCGACCCGCCCGTATCCGACCCCACGCCCAAAGCGGCCAAGCCAAAGGCTACCGATGCCGCAGCACCTGAAGAACTGCCCCCCGGCACCGCGCCCGCGTCATTCACACATGGGGGCGTAGCAGTCATAGGGTTCAGGCCCAGCCCGGAATAGGCGAATTCCGACAAATGCGTCTTGCCCAAACAGATGGACCCCGCCTGTCGCGCCACCCTCAACACCTGCGCATCGCGCAAAGGCATGCGCCCCGCCAGAAGCTTTGATCCGGCCTCTGTCGCGGTGCCGGCGCTATCGAACAGGTCTTTCCACGACAGCGCCACCCCATCCAGAGGGCCACGCCGCAACCCGGCGCGTGCGCGGCTGCGCGCGGTCACGGCTTCAAGCAGTGCACGCTTCTCGGTCACGACGGAATAGATGCGTGATGCCAAAGGGTGCGCGCGGACCTTGTCCAGATACGCCTCGGTCAGCGCCAGTGGACACAGCGCCCCGCGCTCGATCGCCCGCCCTTGCGACACGGCGCTTCTGGTCAGCCACTCTTCCATCATCCCCCCGGTCTTGCGGTTTGCCCGCCTGTGTATGAGTATTTATGGCAAGATGAAGCAGGATCGATCAATATGCCACATGGACACTTGCCCCAGACTGCCACATATCGCGGCACATGACATATGATGCTGACATTCTGATCGTGGGCGGCGGGCTGAACGGCCCGGCGCTGGCCTTGGCGCTGGCGAAAGCGGGCCTGAATGTGACTATTGTCGATGCTTTGCCGCGCGACACGCGGGCACAGGCCGGGTTCGACGGGCGGTCCTATGCGCTGGCGCTGGCCTCTGTCAGGGTGCTGGACGGGATCGGCCTTTGGCCGCATGTCGCGGATCACGCGCAACCCATGCTGAAGATCGTGGCCAGCGACGGACGGGCGGGCGAAGGCGCCGCCCCCTTCTTTCTGCAATTTGACCATGCAGAGATCGAAGAAGGCCCGATGGGGCACATGCTGGAGGACCGCTATTTGCGACCGGCCCTGATCGCGGCGATGGATGAAGCCGGGATCACACAGCTATCGGGCGAGACGGTTGTTGCGCAAGAGGTGGATTCCCAAGGCGCGACGGTCTCACTTGCCTCTGGTCGCCACCTGCGCGCCCGGCTTCTGGTCGGCTGCGACGGGCGCGACAGCGGCACTGCACAGCGCGCTGGCATTCGCCGCACCGGTTGGGATTACGGCCAGACCGGGCTGGTCTGCGCGATAGAGCATGAATTGCCGCACGAGGGCACGGCGCATCAGTTCTTCATGCCGCCGGGGCCTTTGGCGATCTTGCCGCTGCCGGGGAACCGGTCTTCCATTGTCTGGAGCGAAAGCACCGCCCGTGCAGCAGAAATACATGCAATGGACGACGCGGCCTATCTGGACGTGCTGCGCCCCCGCTTTGGCAACTTTCTGGGCGGCATTTCACTTGCCGGAAAGCGCTACGCCTATCCGCTGAGATTGACCATCGCCAACCAGTTCATCGCGCCGCGCCTTGCGCTTGTGGGCGATGCAGCGCATGGGCTGCACCCGATCGCGGGGCAAGGCTTTAACTTTGGGTTGCGCGACATCGCAGCCTTGGCAGAGGTTCTGGCCGATGCCGCGCGCCGCGGTGAAGATATTGCAAGCCCGCTTGTGCTGTCGCGTTACCAGCAATGGCGGCGTTTCGACACAACCGTCATGGCCATTGGCACGGACAGCGTGAACCGTTTGTTTTCAAACGATAACCCGCTCCTGCGCGGTGTCCGAGATCTTGGGCTTGGGCTGGTCGGCGCTTTGCCGAGCGTGCGCCGCGCCTGTATCCGCGAAGCGGCGGGGCTGACCGGCGATCTGCCACGGCTTATGCGCGGTTTGCCGATTTAGTCAGCACCTAGCGGCAATGCTCGGCCATGCGCGCGACATAGGCGTCACGCTTGTGGTAAAGTTCTGACAGGTTCGCGCCGGTGGCTCTGGCGGTTGCTTTGGTGCAGCGCACTTGGCCTGAATACCCTGAAACGCAATGATAATTGGCTTGCCCGCGCGACGAAAGCCGTGCCGTGAACCCAGACCCTTGTTGCCGCGTTGCATAGGCTATGGCCGATTCGGTCGCCCGCAATTCAGCCCGTTCGCGCGAACAATCCGTTGAAAACGCGGCACAGCCCGGCAAAAGACAGACAAGGCCCAATATCCAGAAATTGCGCATCCATTCCCCCTATGGCTGGCACGAACAGATAAACTATTTGTTTTTGTAAATATCCCTGCCGCATGGAATTGCGGCAGGGATGTGTTTAGTCTGCCAGCCACAGGTTGCGTTACCCAGTTACCCGCAAGGCAATGCAAAGCGCGAATGGCAGATTAGCCTTTAGTGCTTGCACTTGGCGGGTTTCATCACGTAGTGGCCGGCACGAACCATCGTGCGGGTTTCTTCGTAGATGGCCGGGTAATGCACACGCACAACTTGCATGTGCTTGCCCTTGCCACGGTGCTCGAGCATGGTTTTGGCATGCTTCACCAAGTGCTTGGTGTATTTGTATTCTGGGGCCACATAGACCTTGTCGAAGCATTCAACAACGTGACCTTCCCAAGCTGCCGCCGGTGCCGAGAAGAAAGGGGCCATTGCAAGCGCAAGAGCCGGGAGCGCGATTTTTTTCATTGATAGTCCTCCAAGTATGAAAAATTTGTTATTGTTAACTGCTCAAATGCCTCGGCAAGTGCGCGGATCACCGCTTATCACATGGTTATCTCGCACTTGTGAGAAGGTTAGCACCTGCTTTCCGATGTGGCAACAATTCTGACGGGTGCTTCGATTGTTAACCCGTTGTTAGCAATGGCGCTGCATTCTGGTTAGCATGACACGCAGAGTTGCAGGTTTTCAGGATAGTGCTTTGCCGCTGTTCGCGCAGGGTCGGCCAGATGTTGTGACAGTCGAAGCGTTTGAGAACGGCCGTTCTGACACGGAACCTTCCTACCTCAGGGATCATCGTAAGCGATTGCGCGAACGCTTCTTGGTCGGCGGCGCTCAGGCCATGCCAGATTACGAATTGCTGGAAATGGTTCTGTTTCGGGCCATTCCACGCCAAGACGTTAAGCCGCTTGCAAGGCAGATGATTGACCTGTTTGGTGATCTGGCAGGCGTCATCTCGGCACCAGAGGCGCGGTTGCGCAAGCTTTCCGGGGTGGGTGATTCTGTCATCGCAGAGTTAAAACTGGCAGAAGCATGTGCCCAGCGCATGGCGCGGGCACGCGTTCTGCACCGACCCGTCATTTCTAGTTGGAATGCCCTGCTGGACTATTGTCACACCACGATGTCACACCGCGAAACAGAGGAATTCCGCATTCTGTTTCTGGACCGAAAGAACAACTTGATCGCGGATGAGGCGCAAGGCAGCGGCACAGTAGACCATGTGCCCGTCTACCCGAGAGAGATCATGCGCCGCGCACTGGAATTGAACGCAAGCGCACTTATCCTTGTGCACAATCACCCGTCGGGCGATCCGACACCGTCGCAAGCAGATATTGCCATGACAGAACAAGTGCAACGTGCTGGCGAATGCTTGTCGATCACCCTTCACGACCATCTGATCATCGGCAAATCCTGCGAGATCAGCTTCCGTGCAACCGGCTTGCTTTAGGGCCGCCCGGCCAAGCCGATCACATCTGGTCCGATGTAAATTCCAACCCTTCTGCCACCGGTTGAGCAGGGTCAAATGGCAGGTCAAGAATGACAAATCCCTCGCCCGACCCGCAGTCAGGCATCGCCACGCGCAGCTCTTCAACAGCACCGGCACCAGCCCCATGCGTCGGCATCACGAAGGCGACAAGGTCGGTGCCGCATGTGTCTGCATTGACGGTCGCCTCCAACTCTACCCGCGCCGTGCCAGCTTGGGCCATCGGGACAGAGTAAACCTGTGCCAACATCGGCTCCAGCCCTTGGCCATCGCCCAGCGCGACAAGGAACGCTTCTTCCAGCGCGGGGTCAAACGGGTTCATGGCGTGGATATGCCCTTCGTCACCATAGGCTGCGCCCCGATGATAGGCATGCAGGTCAAGTTTTGCAGCGCCGCTCCATTGCACGATCATGCGGGCATGATCAGCGTAATCTGGGACAGTTGTTTGCCCCTGCAAAAAGGTATCATCCGAAAGAAAGGCATCGACTCGGGCATCTGCGGCGAGCGCAGGAATGTAAACACTCAGGTCACCAGCCGCATCAAGCATGGCGCTGAAAGCCAGATCTCCATGGCTGATCACCACGCGCTCATTGGTGTTGCAGGGTGCGGCCACGCGCAGTTCAAGCAGCCCATCAATGGCGGGCGTGACGCTCAGGCTGGCATCACAAAGCGAACGCTCGACCGTTTGCGCCTGGTCTAAGGCCAGAATGGGTTCAACAGGTGCTGCTTGCTCTGCAAAAGTTAGCTCCGGCTGGAAACTGTCTTGCACAATCGGGGCGGCCGCCTGCTTAGAAGACGAATCAAGGGCAGAGACCTCGACCGAAGGTTCGGCCGCTTCCGGCAAGGTGGTTCTGCCATAAGGCGAAATCACGCTTGCCCCGCGAACTTCGACAGGAGCGTCAGAAATGGCCCCGGACGCCAGTGTATCATTGTCGCCCAAGAACTCGCTGGCCAGAAAGACCGATGCTGCAATAGCGGCGATCGAAATAGCCACGCCCCGAATTACCAACTGCCGATTCATAGCATTCACCCACAATTTCAACTGATAGCGAGGATGCTGCTGGAATCGGGCGGGAAAACGGCCAAAGCTTGGCCGTTTCGCGGTTTTGGTTACGGATTCGGTGTAATACGCTCCGTATTACAAGATTTGCCCGTGGCAATGTTTGAACTTCTTGCCAGAGCCGCACGGGCACGAGTCATTCCGACCGGGGTTCCCCCAAGTGGCGGGGTCGCTCTCGTCAAAGCCATCAACCAGCGGGGTGGGTGCTACGCCATCGTTCTCTTGGGCCACTCGCTGGCTTTGCTGTTGCAGCGCCATTTTCTGCAACATTTCTTGCTGTTCCTGCTCTGTCAGCGGGCGAATGCGGGCCAGATATTGCGACACATCTTCGCGCAGCGAATTAAGCATGGTTTCAAACAGAACAAAGCCTTCGGCCTTGTATTCGTTGAGCGGGTCTTTCTGTGCATAGCCACGGAAACGCACGGCAGAGCGCAGGTGGTCCAGCATTAGAAGATGTTCGCGCCATTTGCGGTCGATGGTTTCCAAAAGAACCTGCTTTTCAAGCGAACGCAGCGTCTCGGGGCCGAAAGCCTGCTCTTTTTGGGCCATCAGCGCGTCAGAGGCTTCCGCCACGCGCTCGCGCACCACCTCTTGGTCGACGCCATCTTCTTCGCCCCAAGCTGTCGCGGGCAAATCCAGCCCCAACTTGTCGCGCAGCGCGGTTTGCAAGCCGTCCATGTCCCATTGCTCGGAATAGGATTTGGGCGGCATGAACTCGTCGACCAGATCGTCGATCACCTGGTGGCGCATATCGCCCGTAATCTCTGACAGGTCATCGGCCTGCATGATGTCGCGGCGCTGGTCGAAAATGACCCGGCGCTGCTCGTTCATGACGTTATCGTATTTCAGCAATTCCTTGCGCATGTCGAAGTTGCGGCCCTCAACCTTGGCTTGGGCTTTTTCCAGCGATTTGTTCACCCATGGGTGAATGATCGCCTCGCCCTCTTTCATGCCAAGTGTAGACAGAACCTTGTCCAAACGCTCGGACCCGAAAATGCGCATCAGGTCATCTTCCAGCGACAGGAAGAACACCGACCGGCCCGGGTCGCCCTGACGACCGGAACGGCCGCGCAACTGGTTGTCGATCCGGCGGCTTTCGTGGCGCTCGGTCGCCAGCACGAACAGACCGCCCGCGTCTTTGACCTTTTGCTTCTCGTCAGCCACTTCCGCTTCAATCCGGGCGCGGGTCTCAGTAGGGTCGGCTTCGGGGTTTTCGGCCAAAGCCTGCATGACGCGCATGTCGACGTTGCCACCAAGCTGAATATCGGTACCACGACCAGCCATGTTGGTGGCAATCGTGACGGCGCCAAAACGGCCCGCATCGGCCACGATCTGCGCTTCCTGCTCATGCTGGCGCGCGTTCAGAACGTTATGCGTGATACCGGCGGCTTTCAGCATGGCCGACAATTCTTCCGACTTCTCAATAGACGTTGTGCCAACAAGGATCGGCTGGCCCTTTGCGTTGGCAGTGCGAATTTCCTCCAGCACGCCTTTCAGCTTTTCGGCAGCGGTGCGGTAAACTTGGTCGTCCTCGTCCTTGCGGGCGATAGGCAAGTTGGTCGGAATCTCGACCACGCCCAGATCATAGATTTCCCTGAATTCCGGCGCTTCGGTGCTGGCAGTGCCGGTCATACCTGCAAGCTTTTTATACATGCGGAAATAATTCTGGAAGGTGACAGAGGCATAGGTCACGTTTTCCGGCTGGATGGCCACGCCTTCCTTCGCCTCGATCGCTTGGTGCAGCCCTTCAGACAAGCGCCGACCGGTCATCATACGGCCCGTGAATTCATCGATCAGCACCACCTGATTGTCGCGCACGATGTAATTCTGGTCTTTGTGGAACAGTTTATGCGCGCGCAGACCTTGGTTTACATGGTGCACGAGCGAGGCCGCTTCCGGGTCATAAAGCGACATCCCGTCTTCCAGCATTCCGACTTCGCGCAATTGCTGCTCGATGAACTCGTTGCCCTCTTCGGTCAGCGTGGTGTTGCGCAGCTTCTCGTCCAGCGTGAAATGCTCTGACGTTAGGTTAGGGATCAGTGCGTTCACCTTGACGTAAAGTTCCGAGCGGTCATCTGCCGGGCCGGAAATAATCAGCGGCGTGCGCGCTTCGTCAATCAGGATGGAATCAACCTCGTCCACGATGGCAAAAAAATGCGG
>CAYNWX010000076.1:0-7068 GCA_964401005.1 uncultured Natronohydrobacter sp. | reverse complement strand
GGTTTGGCCACCATTGCCGATTGCATGGCCGACCCGCTGGTCTTGGCCTTCTGGCGCAAGGTGGAAGCAACCGAAATCGTGCCCCATGTTGCCCCTGTGCCCGGAATGCAACCAATGGAGTATATGCATCTGATCGAGCGGCGCTTTTCGAACCCCGCTATCCGCGACACAACGCGGCGCGTGGCCTTTGACGGGTCCTCGCGCCACACGGGCTTCATTCTGCCGGTTTTGCGCGATGGTTTGGTCAGTGGCACGCCCATTTCCGGGCTGGCCTTGGTCGAAGCGCTTTGGGCGCGGATGTGCGCAGGCACACGCGACGATGGCTCTGTGATCGCGCCGAATGACCCGATCTGGGACGACCTGCGCGGATGCGCGGATGCCGCCCGCACCCGGCCCTTGGCATGGCTGGAGCAACGCGACATCTACGGCGCGCTTGCACAAGAGCCGCGTTTCGCACATGCCTTCGAAGATTGTCTGCGCCATCTGTGGCAAGACGGCACAAGCGCGACGCTTGAGCGTTATCTCTCTGGCGCATAAATGACCGGCGCGCACCCGCACAACAATGGGCAAGATGAATGAGGGCAGGGATATGTATCTGGGCATTGATCTTGGAACTTCTGCCGTCAAGGTCTGCGTGATTGATCCTTCGGGCCAAGTGACCGCCACGGGCACGGCGGCATTGGCGGTGCAGCATCCATCTGCGGGTGCCAGCGAACAAAATCCGGCGGATTGGTGGGATGCGGTTATTCAGGCAATCGCTACCTTGCCCGAAGTCCTGCGCCAGCAGGTGCGCGCCATCGGCCTGTCTGGCCAGATGCATGGCGCGGTGTTGCTGGACCGGGCGAAAGACCCGGTCCGCCCGGCAATCTTGTGGAATGACGGGCGCGCCAGCGCGGAATGTGCCGATATCTCGCAGGCCGAGCCAGAGGCGGGCGCGCTGTCCGGCGCGCCGCCCATGCCGGGGTTCACGGCGCCCAAGCTGCTTTGGTTGGCCCGTCATGAGCCTGAAAGTCATGCCCGGATTGCCCATGTGCTGCTGCCCAAGGATTACATTGGCCTGCGGCTGCATGGCGGGCTGGTCACCGACCCGTCCGACGCTGCCGGAACGGGCTGGTTCGACCAAGCGGCGCGGGGCTGGTCGGACAAGCTCTGCGCCGCATCCGCGACGAAGTGCGCTTGGTTGCCAAAGTTATGTCACGGCGCAGAGGTTGCAGGCCTGCTGACCCGGCCTGCGGCAGAGGCTTTGGGCCTTCGTGCGGGCATCCCCATCGCCGCCGGTGCGGGCGATGCGGCGGCTGGCGCGGTCGGGATTGGGGCGGTGGCGGATGGCGACGGGTTCATCTCGCTTGGCACCTCTGGGCAGCTATTCGTGACCACCGACAGCTACCGCCCGAACCTTGAAAGCCGCGTGCACGCCTATGCCCATACGCTTCCGGGCCTTTGGTTCCAGATGGCGGCCATGCTCAATGGCGCGCGCCCACTGGCATGGCTGGCCGACCTTCTGGACCGGCCGATCCAAGACCTGCTGGCAGAAGCGCAGAGCGCGCCCTCTGGGCCCTTGTTTTTGCCCTACCTGTCAGGAGAGCGTACGCCGCATGGCGATGCGGCCATCCGCGCGGGTTTTGCCTTTCTGGATGAACGCACCACCCATGGCAGCCTGATGCGCGCCGTGGTCGAAGCGGTCGCCTTCACCTTTGCCGATGCGCTGGCGGCGGTCTCGCAGGCAGGCCCAGTGCCCGAACGTTTGTTGGCGATTGGCGGCGGCACGCGCAGCGATTTCCTGTTGCAGATGATTGCCGATGCAACCGGCCGCGTGCTGGTCCGCGCCAAGGGGGCAGAGGTAGGGCCAGCCTTGGGTGCCGCGCGACTGGCGCAAGCCGCCTTGGGTGCGGGGGGCGATGCGGTCTTTGCCAAGCCCATGGCCGACAAGACCTTTGTCCCAAACCCCCAGACCCAAGACATGCAAGACCGTCTGGCGCGCTACCGTGCATTCTATCTGGCGCTGAAAGCAATCACCTGACTCGCTTGGGCGATGCGGGCGTGCCCATCGTATCAATGGGCAGCGTGATTGAAACCTCGAATCCAGAGGTGGCGCCGCGTCGCGGAGATGCCATGTGCAACGGGCTACCGATACGGTCTGCAATCGCGGCAACAATGGCCAGCCCCAACCCGCTGCCCTCTGTCTGGGCGCCGGCGCGCTCGAACCGCGTGGTCAGGCGGTTGATCGTGCCCTCGGGCACGATGGGGCCATCATTTGCCACGACAAGCTGGCCAACGGCGGTCAGAACCATGTCGACCTTTCCACCTTCCGCACCATGGCGCAGGGCATTGTCCACAAGGTTGCGGCACAGGATGGCGAAAACGTCGGGGTCAAGGTCGGACATGACCGGCGCTTGCGGCACGTCCAGCGCGATCCGGTCCTTCGCACCGGCCCGCGCCAGATCATCCACCACGATCCGCGCGATTGCTCTGAGATCTGCGCTTTGGTCCATCCGCACGCGACCGCCTTCGGCCCGCGCAAGCTGCATTAGGCGCTCAGAAAGCCGTGTCAGGCGCTTGAGCGTCGTCTCTATTTCGACAGCGCGGGCCTTGGCGGAGGGGTCATCCGTTTCCAGCCCAAGCCGTTGTGCCTGCGCGATTGCTCCGGCCAGCGGCGTGCGCAATTCATGCGCGGCATTGGCGGCGAAGCCGCGTTCGGCCTCGAACGCCGCGTGCAATCTGGTCAGAAGGCTGTTGAGTGTGTCGGCCAAGGGGCCAATCTCGCTTGGCAAGCCTTCGGCGGGAACGCGCGACAGGTCCCGCGCGCCCCGCGCCTCTAGCCGAGCGCGGAAACGGCGCAGCGGGTCCAGACTAAAGCGCACGGCCAGAATGATCGCCCCAAGTGCAATTGGCAAAACCACCAATAACGGCAGACCAAGGCCCATGCGAATGTCGCGCGCGACCGACGCGCGATGGGCCAGCGGTTCGGCCACGGTAATGCGGATCGTGCCTTGAAGTGCTGCATCGCTATACAGCCGATGCGTGGCGGTTTGCCCAAAGCCCGGCCCGTCATAGGGCGGAAACACGCCGGGGTCCGCTGCATGCGATTGCAGCAGAATGCGCCCTTCGGCATCGCGCACGACATAGGTGAAGAACTCGTCATGCTCGCGGATAGAAGCAAGCCGTTGGGTCACGCCCTGATCTTCGCGCCCGACAATGTCGCTCACGGCCAGCGGCAAAATGCGTTCCGCGGTTTCCCGTAAGGTGCTGTCAAAGACCGCGTCCATCTCGGCCCGCACGATCAAGGCGGTGACGGCGGCAGCGGCTATCCACAGCACCGCCAGAACCAGACCTAACGACAGGCCAAGCCGCGCCTGAAGGCTGGCGGGCCAGTTCATGGCCTGCCCAGCCTGTAGCCCAGACCGCGCTCGGTTTCGATAAGAGTGCTGCCAAGCTTCTTGCGCAGACGGCTGACATGAACCTCTATCGTGTTGCTTTCGACCTCTGAATCAAACGCATAGAGCTTTTCTTCAAGCTGCGCCTTGGACAGCAATTGTCCGGGGCGTGCGAGGAAGGCCTCGAACAAGGCCCATTCCCGCGCCGTGAGTGGGACGGGTTTTCCATCGCGGTGCACGCGGCGCGCGGCAAGGTCAATCTCTAGCGCGCCATGGGTCACGAGCGGGTTTGGATTGCCGCTGTAGCGCCGCGCGACAGAACCGATACGCGCCGAAAGTTCGGCAAGGTCAAAGGGTTTCACAAGGTAATCATCCGCCCCGGCGTTCAGACCTTCTATCCGGTCGGACACTTGGTCAAGCGCGGTCAGAATAATGACCGGGGTCACATCGCCCCGCGCGCGCAACGCTTTCAGAAAGGGAATGCCGCGCCCATCGGGCAGCATAAGGTCCAGCAGCATCAGGTCATAAGCGGTTGTCGCCATCGCATCGGCGGCCCTGTCCAGGCGGGTGACCCAATCCAGCGATTGGCCATCCGCAGCGATCTGGTCGCGCAACGCCGCCCCTAGGACCGTGTCATCCTCAATCAGCAGAATACGCATGTTTGGTCCCGTCCTGTTGCGTTGCCTTGTCTGGTCTAACCGGCTGACGCGAAACTGACATGGCCCGGCGCAGGTCTTCAGGTTACCGTCAGGTTCGCAGCGGATGTATCATGTTCAAAGGCGTGCGAGGCGGAGTGTGGCTCATGAAGAAGACATTGACAATCTTGAGCTTTCTGATGGCCTTTCCCGCTGGAGCGGCGCTGGCGGATGACGATTGCTTCGTGCCAATGGCCAATTGGCAGCCGCTCGACACAGTTGCACAACTGGCCGATGAAAACGGCTGGGTGCTGCGCCGCATCAAGATCGATGACGGATGCTACGAGATTGATGGCCGCGATTCCGAAGGTCGTGAAATCGAGGTGACGATCCATCCGGCCACGCTGCAGGTGATCGAATTCGAGTTTGAAGATGACGATGACAACGACGATAATGATGATGATGATGATGATGATGATGATGATGATAACGATGATGATGATTGACGCAGGCATTTAGCCGACGACAAGATATGCTGTTTACGGCCCGATCCGGCCCCGCCTTAAGCGCGGGGCCTGTTGCGTTCGGGGGCAAGTTTTTTCCTGACGCCAAGCTGAAGCACGAATCGCCCCCGCGTCAGGAAACGCTCAGCTCTGCCGCCGAGTATGTCTTCAGCAGATAAATAAGGAGAGACTGCTATGACAAAGACCCTGACCGCACTTGCATTGATCGCCCTTCTGCCTGCCGGGGCTGCGCTGGCCAGTGACGATTGCCACGCCCCGCGTGACCAGTGGCAACCGCGCGACGCAGCGTTGAAAGTGGCCGAGCAAAATGGCTGGACTGTGCGCGAGTTCGAGATTGACGACGGTTGCTACGAGATTGAAGGCCGCGACAGCGACGGGCGCCGGATTGACGTGTCGCTGGACCCGGCCACGCTTCAGATTGTCGAGATGGAATTCGAAGACAATGATGACCGCTATGGCTTGCGCAATCCGGCAGCGCCGCTGGGTCAGGCGAACTGACGCGGCGAACTTACCATTGGTTTTGCCACAGCCCCGGTTTTGCCACGGCAAGGCCGGGGATTTTTGTTAGAAGACGCCTATCCTGAGCTGTCAAGGGATCAGCCGACACGATTTTTGAGTGCGCGCCAATCATCCAGGGCGTGCGTTCAATGCGTTCGGGATGTAAGAGCGAAAGGTGTGCCGTGCGTTGTCGCAAGGCCCCGAACCTGAACGCATTAAAAAACGAGAGGCCGCATGAACAGTTACGCATCTTATC
This sequence comes from uncultured Natronohydrobacter sp., assembly GCA_964401005.1. Classification (GTDB taxonomy): domain Bacteria; phylum Pseudomonadota; class Alphaproteobacteria; order Rhodobacterales; family Rhodobacteraceae; genus Roseinatronobacter. The sequence continues at coordinate 1,781 of CAYNWX010000076.1, read as the reverse complement.
CAAGTCTGCGCGGGAAAACGGTTTTTCTGACAGGTGGGGCTGGCGGTATCGGGGCCGAAACCGTGCGCGCCTTTGCCGAGCAGGGGGCCAAGGTCGGCTTTGTGGACCTGAATGCACAAGCCGGCGCGGCGCTGCTGGACGAGATCGGCAGCGATCATGCTTTCGAAACGTGTGACCTACGCGACATCGCGGCATTGCAAGCGTCTTTCGCGGCTTTGGCCCGCAAGCTTGGCGATGCCGACATTCTTGTCAACAACGCCGCCCATGATGATCGCCACGATTGGCGCGATGTTACGCCGGAATATTGGGATGAACGCATGGCCACGAACCTGCGCCATATGTTCTTTGCCATCCAAGCGGTCGCACCCGCGATGATAAAGGCCGGGCGTGGGTCGATCATCAATTTGGGGTCGAATTCGTGGTGGGAAGCGGGCGGCGGATTCCCGGCCTATGCCACGGCGAAATCGGCTGTGCATGGCTTGACACGCACCATGGCGCGCGACCTTGGTCATCACCGCATTCGGGTCAACACAATCGTGCCCGGCTGGATCATGACAGAGCGACAAAAGCAACTTTGGATCACGCCCGAAGCCCTTGCCAAACAAATCGACCGCCAATGCCTGCCCGATCCTATCGACCCCGTCAATGTTGCGCGGATGGTCCTGTTTCTGGCTTCGGACGATGCGGCCATGTGCACGGCGCAAAATTTCATGGTCGAGGCGGGGTCTATCTAGCGCGGCTTTCAACAAACCACCCTTTAAGTGAATGTACGATAAAGGCTCGCTCAAACCTGCGGCGCAGGCCCGGTGGAAAGCCTGTGTTTTCTTGGGTCAGGTATCAGCAGGAAGACGGCGATGGCGCAGCACAGGCACAGCGCCATACCCGCGAAGGACCACCACCCCCCATAGGCTTGCGTCACCCAAGCAAAGGCGAAGGGGGCAGACGCGTTGATCCCCAATTGTACGAAAGATATCCAGCCCAGCCGCGCGCCATAGCCCTTGGACCCGAACAGCGCCAAGGGCAACGTGCCGCGCGCGATGGTCTTGATGCCGTCGCCCATGCCGTAAAGCGCGGCGGCCAGCAACAAGCCCGGCAGGGTAAAGCCAAGGGTCAGCAACGCGATAAAGCCCGACAGCATCAGCCCAAGGCTCAGGGCATAGGTCATCAGCGGATACATGGCGCGGCTGACCAGCATCTCGAAAAATCGGCCCACGGTTTTGAACGGGCCAATCACTGCACCGGCAAGGGCGGCCATGGCGGCGGTATGGCCCAAGTCTTGCACATTGGTTACCCACAGCGTCATGACCGCGCCCATCAGGTAGCCGGAAAAGACGAAAGACACGACCATCCAAAGCATTGCGCGTTTGCGCAAGCGCCCGGTTAGCTCGGGCCAATCGGGTGCCGTGTCGGGCATGGGGGCATCGGCGGCGTGTTCGCGCCCGCGCAAAACAAAGAAATGGATCGGGGTGCAGACCAGCAAGCTGCTGATACCCAAGATCACCCATGTCGCCTCCCACCCGAAACGGTTGAACAGCGCCAGCGTCAGCGGCCAGAAAATAGTCGAGGCGACGCCGCCAAAGAGCGTAATGACCGAAATCGAGCTCTGCGGCAACACCCGAAGGTCCAGTCGCGCTACGCTGGCAAAGGCCACGTTATAGAGCACGAACATGCCTGCGCCTTCGGCCAGCAGGATCAGTACGAACAGACTAATGCGCCCTTCGACTTGGCTCATGGCGATTAACGCCAGACTGGCCACGACCGAACCCAGCGTCATAACCCAG
>CAYNWX010000075.1:0-6289 GCA_964401005.1 uncultured Natronohydrobacter sp. | reverse complement strand
CCGACATTCCCCAAGTGGCGTGCCTACTGACGTGAAGATCGCCTGAATCCGACCGCTGGACAAGCGTTTTTTGCCCTTAGCGGCACCTGCGGTTGCGCAGGCTGCGGAAACTGGGCGGATCAGACCGCGAAACCGATGTGTTCTGTCCCGGCGGCGCTGTTTTTCAGTGTAGCGGGCAGACCTGTCCTGCCGCTTTCCTTCATTTTTGGCCTGGATCGCGGTCACGCGCATGACGGTGGCGCTCGCAATCGTCGGACGGCGGCGAGGATGGCGCGCACCATCGGGCCGGTGACGGCCACCTCGGCCAGTTGGAAGGTGATGGCGCGGGCGTGACGCACGACACGCGCCCCGATCTTGATCAGCTTCAGCTGGAGGCTGGTCAACGACCAGTCAGCCATTTCCTCGGGCAGATCGATGCAGCGTAGGAAGGTGGCGAGATTGAATGCCAGCGCGTGCAGCTGCAGCCGGACCTCGTTGTCGCGGAACTTTCTGCATGAAAGCCGCGTCCAGTGGAAGGCGTATTTGCCTTCCTTGATATGCTGCTCGGCGGTGCCGCGCTGGTTGTAGAACCGCACCACCCAATCCGGCTCCATCGGTAAGTTGGTGACGATGAAGCCAACACGTGGGAACAGCTCGCCTGGGTGCCATTCGATCTTGGCAATCACGCGGCGCTCTTTGTCCCAGGACGCGGCCTTATAGTAGAAATCCTCAAAGAACCGCTTCACCTTGATCAGCGAAGGCCGCCCTACGGGCCGATTCAGCCGATGCGCGACCTTCTCGCGCAGGATGCTGTTAGCGGGTAGTCGGATGGCGTAGAAATAGCCTGCTTCTTCCAGCCGCGCATAGATCGAGGGGTTCGCATAGGCGGCGTCGGCGCGGAAAAAGCGCATGATGTCGCGCTTGGCATATCGGGCGATGACGGGGTCGAGGACGTCCCGCCAGCCGTCGGCACTGTGGACGTTGCCATTGCGCAGGGCGCAGCGTTCCAGCATCCCGAACTGGTTGAACAGAAAGTTCGGATGATAACAGGTGCAGTCGAAATGCCCGTTCCAGGCGGACCCTTCCTGATCACCATGGGTGGGGCTGACCGAGCTGTCCATGTCCAGCACGATGTACTTCAGCCCATTGCGGTCGTGGAAGCGGTCAATCCACTGGCCGTTCAGGTCAGCCAACGCCGCCCGGTTCTCAGCCAGGGCCAGCGTCCCGGTCTCAAACCGCCCCATCTGCGAGGCCGAGGCCGCCTGTGAGTCTACAGCCCGACCTCCGACCACTTGGCGCATGACCGGATCGAGGGCCAAACGATCCGCGTCGTTCACATCCTCGTAACCGGCCAGTCGTCCGAAAACCGATTGCCGGAACAACCCGTCAAGCCGATGGAGCTTGTTCTTCCCAGTGCGGCTGTCTCGCAGCGCCGCCGTGGCCAGATCAGAAAGTCCGAGCGCGTCATCGAGCTCGCGCATCACCAAAAGCCCGCCATCCGAACTGATCTGCGCACCTAGGAACTGCATCCGCACACGGCGGTCAAAGCCAAGTCGCCCATCACCCGTTTCATGTGCACCCTCTGGGTGATCCATAATCCGCAACCTTCAGCCCAATTAACATGCTGAAATATAACACGTTACTGGCAACCCAAGGTATGAAAACTTCAAGTTACTTGGGAAATGCGGGACCGCATCTATGGAAGCAGCCCTTGCCAGTGTTCGTGGCGACATCGACCAACTGAAAACCGCGCTTAGCACGGACCTTGCGAACGTTTCGGCTGCTCAAGTAGCGGCGTCCGAAACCATCGCTAGTGCCCTTGGCGCAGCAGACGCTACGAACACTGAGCTGTTTCAAAGTATCGACCAGCTACTGCGACAACAGCAGGAACGTGATCAAGTCATAATTGAAGCGCTGGAAGCAATAGCTACGTCTGGCCCACGCCCATCGGAGTAGAAATCCAACGGTCTAGGCGTCATGACCAGACGCTTTATCCGCGACTTTTCGATTTACCGATTGTGCGGCGAAGGGCCGTTATAAGAATTTCACGCTGAGAGTGGCGAGTCCGCTTCGGTGAAGGTTTTCTGATGCGGGTCGCGGCGGAACGCTGCGCGCAGGCGCGACCACGACTCGCGTTGGAAAACCTCCCAAGGACGAAGCCGCGGGGGTCTTGGATCGACCTATGGGGAAAGTGTGCAGACTGTTGGAACGACGGCTGCGTGAAGGGTGCTGCCGAAGGTGTGCATGGCACCCAAGACGGGGACAATCACGCCTGATGATCCCGGAAACGCTGAGCGATCTGGCGTGAGAGCTATCATGTTTCGCGCCGGAGATGGCTGGGCGCAGCCTGTCGTGACCGGGGCTGCCGTGGGCAGCCGGTGGTGGTCTGTGGCATCTGACAGGCGGTGTGTCATGCGGCCTGCTCCCGTGGTGGCGCGCGTGACATCGGCTTTTGCCCGCGGCGGAAGATCTCGATGATGCGCATGGGGCCACCGCAGCAGGGGCATGGTTCGCGCAGGGTAAGCGGGATGATCTCGGGCTCTGGAGTGGCGGGCTGTTCTGGTCGCTGGACGCAGAGCAAGGCGCGGATCTTTGTGATGTTGGCCTTGCGGGTCGAACTGGCCAGAAGGCCGTAGTGCCGAATGCGATGGAAGCCGTCGGGTAGTACATGGATCAGGAATCGGCGGATGAACTCGGGCGTGGCCAGTAGCATGACCTTTTGGCGGTCACCGGATTTGATGCGGTAGTCCTTCCAGCGGAAGGCGACGGTTTGGGCATCGGCGCTGACCAGGCGGGCGTTCGAGATGGCGACGCGGTGGGTATAGCGGCTCAGATAGGCCAGCACGGCCTCGGGTCCTCCGAAAGGCGGCTTGGCATAGACCACCCATTCGGATTTGCGGAACGGGGCGAGCCAAGCGGTAAAGGCATCTGCCTGCGACAGCCGCTCCAAGTCGCCATAAAAGGACAGGTCTCCGGCATGGTGCAGCGCCGCCAGCCCGTTCAAAAAGAGGCGCCGGAAAAGGCGTGACAGCACGCGCACATGCAAGAAGAACCCGGGGCGGCAGGTGACCCAGTTCGTGCCGTCGGGCGACAGGCCACCGCCGGGCACGATCATGTGGATGTGCGGATGATGGGTCAGCGCCGAGCCCCAGGTGTGCAACACGCTGGTCATGCCTACCCGCGCGCCCATGCGCTTGGGATCGGCCGCGATGGTCATCACCGTTTCGGCCGAGGCCTTGAACAGCAGGCCATAGACCGCCTTCTTGTTCCAGTATGCGATCTGCGCAATCTCAGCCGGCATCGTGAAGACGACGTGGAAATACTCCACCGGTAGCAGATCTTCAGCGCGCGCCTCCATCCAGTCGCGCGCCGCTGGTCGCTGGCACTTGGGGCAGTGCCTGTTTTTGCAGGAGTTGTAGGCGATGTGATGGTGGCCACACTTTGCGCACCCGGCCACGTGCCCGCCGAGCGCTTCGGTCCGGCAAGCCTCAATGGCTGACATCACCTTGAGCTGGGAGAGACTGACATGCCCCGCATTGGCTTGCCGCCACGCAGGACCATGGGCACGAAAGACGTCAGCGATCTCCAGCTTCGACCGGGGCAACGCCCGGACCGGTCACTCCAGACTTCGCTTCACCGTCTGATCTTGCAACTTGGCCAGCATCTCATAGGGGCTGACGGTGTCGCGGATCGTCTTGGTGGCCACATGGGTGTATCGCGCGGTGGTCGTCAGCTTGGCGTGGCCGAGCAGCACCTGGATCACACGTATATCGGTGTTGGCTTCCAGTAGGTGTGTCGCAAAGCTGTGGCGCAGCGTGTGCAATGTGGCAGGCTTCTTGACCCCGGCCATATGTTTGGCAGAGGTGAAAGCGCGGTTCAGTTGACGCGGTGAGATCGGGTTGATCTTCGGCAGGCCCGGGAACAGCCAGCCTTCGGGACGTGCCTCGCGCCACCAGGCCCGTAGCAACTCCAGCAAGCCGGGTGACAGCATGACCTTGCGGTCCTTCTGACCCTTGCCCAGTTCGACATGGATCAGCATCCGGTCACTGTCGATATCACTGACCTTGAGGTTGCAGACCTCGGCAGCCCTGAGCCCGGTGCCATAGGAAATGCTGAGAGCGGCGCGATACTTGAGGCCGGGCCCGGGTGCGGCCATCAGGATGTCGGACACCTCTTCGACACTGAAAACTACAGGCAGCTTGCGCGGTTCGGTACGAAATTGCATGTAGCGCTTCATCTCCTCGCGCCCGCAGGTCATGCCGAAGAAGAACCGCAGCGCCACGATCCGCGTGTTGAAGGTTGACGGGGTAATCCCCGTATCTGTCATATGCAGCTGATAGGCGCGCAGATCCTCCGGCGTCGCGGTATCAGGCGAGCGACCAAGGAAGGCCGCAAAATCCTTGATTGCCCGGATGTGGGACTTCTGCGCCTTGTCGCCCATCCCACGGATACGCATGTCTTCGATCATCCGCTGGCGCAGCGGGGTTACTCTCTCCTCTGTCATGGAAACCTCCTGTCTGATGATTGAGAAGTTCCCAATCGTCAGGCAGATCTGTCAGATCGCAAAATGCGCAGCATTCTGGGCGTCGCGCGCCATCAGCGGCAAGCACCAATGCCGCGAAGATGCCGTAACAGGGCGGGCCCCGACTGGCATCGTTGTGCGTTGAATGACCGTTCGATGTGAGGTGTCGTTGCCCTTGGCACGCTGTGCGGCGTGTCGACGGGATCGTGCCGAGAAGCGCGTCCCAAGATTTTGGACAACGAAAGGGCAACGACATGAAATTGTATATCGGACTGGATGTCTCTCTCGCAAGCACCGCGATCTGCGCGGTGTCTGGGCATGGTAAGATCGTGTTGGAAGCGACGGCGGACAGCGAACCGGAAGAGCTTGTGGCAGCACTGAAAACGATGCCGGGAGGGGTTGTGGCGGTGGGGCTGGAAGCAGGCCCGCTTTCGCAATGGCTTTATCGGTATTTGACCGATGCGGGCTTTGCCACGGTTCTGATGGAAACGCGGCAGGTGAAGGGCGCGCTGAAGGCAATGCCGATCAAGACGGACCGGCGGGACGCGGAAGGCATTGCGCGGCTTTTGCAGATGGGGTGGTACCGACCTGTTCACTGCAAATCGGTGTCGGCACAGGAAATGCGCGCGCTGCTGTCGGCGCGCAAGGCTATCCAGCAGGCGGCGATCAATCTTGAGCTGTCGATCCGAGGTGTGCTGCGCAATTTCGGGCTGAAGATGGGACGTGTTGCGAAGGGGCGCTTTGAGGCGCGCGTGCAAGAATTGACCGAGGGCAATCCCATGCTGGAGGCAGCCGCAAACCCGATCCTCGCCACACGGCGGGCGCTGCGCCAGGAGCTGGCTGGTCTGGAAAAAGCCCTGCGCGATCACGCCAAAGAGGACCCGGTCTGCCGCTCGCTCATGACAATGCCCGGGGTCGGCCCTGTCGTGGCACTGACCGTCAAGGCGGCCATTGATGACCCCGATCGGTTCCGATCGTCCAAGGACATCGGCCCCTGGGTCGGGTTGACGCCGAGGCGTGAGCAGTCGGGTGAGCGCGACATTGTGGGTCAGATCTCCCGGGCCGGCGATGTCGGGTTGCGCACGGCGCTGTACCAGGCGGCGACAACCATGATGCACCGCGGCCGCAAAAACTGGCTGACCGCATGAGCGCTGAGTGTAGCAAAGCGGCGCGGGAAGAAACGCGCCACCGTGGCGCTCGCCCGGCGGATCGGGGTTGTTCTGCACCGCATGTGGATGGACGGTACAGACTTCCGCTTCACCCGCAAGGACGCCGCGGCAGCGTAAGATCACTTCCCGAGGTACCCCTTGTCGTCAAACACGAACAAGAAGGAGTTTGGCCGCGCCCGATGGCGCTGGTTCACCGAGGTCCCAACCCGGGACGCGGTCCCCGATGATGCCGTGAAGCCGCTGGTTCCCAGACCCCCGTTCTGAGGACGTCGTCGGAGATAGGCACACGGGAACCGTTTCTGGACTTGGCATAATGTGGCGGCCGACGCGCCGACTACGGACGGAAGCATCACCCCGGTGCGGGACAACACTCGGTGGTCAAAGCAATCGGAAACGCAGTTTTTCCAAGAATACACCAATGACGCAGACCACACTTGCCAATCAAACAGGTGGGGCAGTGGCTTCGTTTTGCATTTTTCTCTTGACCACAAACGCCCTGTTACGGAAGCGGCTTCGTCCCTGGGCCGGGTGCGTTGATCTTGTCATTGCCTTCGCATAGGGCGGAGAGCACGACTGTGAGCGTGCTGCATTACGGTCGCAGAAATCAACTGTAGCGGAA
>CAYNWX010000074.1:0-2116 GCA_964401005.1 uncultured Natronohydrobacter sp. | reverse complement strand
GTCGAGGCTGTCGCGGGCGCGCGGCGGCAGGTATTTGTTGACCGGGGCCGTGCCTTGTTCGGGCATCAGGTTGAACCCTTCGCGCGCGGCGACCAGTTTCGACACATCGCTGTCGGGGTCGGAAAGGTCGCCGAAATGGCGCGCGTTCGACGGGCAGGTGCGCACGCAGGCCGGTTCGCGATCTTCCTCTGGTAGGTTTTCGTTGTAAATGCGGTCCACGCAGAGGGTGCATTTCTTCATCACCTTTTCCGCGCCGTCCATCTCGCGCGCGCCATAAGGGCAGGCCCAAGCGCAAAGCCCGCAGCCGATGCAGGCATCTTCATTGACCAGCACAATGCCGTCTTCTGACCGCTTGTAGCTGGCCCCTGTGGGGCAGACGGTAACGCAGGGCGCGTTGTCGCAATGCAGGCAGGATTTCGGGAAATGCACTACCATGGGTGAGGCCTGATCGCGCGTCACTTCAAAGCTGTGGACACGGTTCAGGAAGGTGCCTTCGGGGTCCGCGCCATAGGCGTCCATATCCGCGAGCGGCGCGCCATAGTTCTGGGTGTTCCAGCCCTTGCAGGAAATCACACAGGCATGGCAGCCGACACAGGTGTCCAGATCAATCACTAGCCCCAGCTTGCGGTCGGTTTTGGCGGGCAGGCTCGTCATGCGGCGCGCTCCATTTGGGTGGGGGCCATTGATACGGGCGCCCGGTCTGCCGGGTTCCAAGTGGCGACGAACCAGATGAAAGAGCCGATCATCAGCGCGAGGAAGGCGAATATGAGCAAGAGCGTTCGGGTCATCGCGCGCCCTCGGTCGATGTTGTGTCGTGAGTATTTGGGGCAAGATGAAGTTGCATGGCTTAGCCCTTGACCTGATGCGCCAGATTGCGCGGGGCAGGCGGGACCGGGCTGTCTTGCCGCCCCGTATCTGGATAGGCGAGTGTTTGCCCCGCAGGCGCTTTTTCGATCCGCACACGCAGGTCATACCACGCGGCCTGCCCCGTGACCGGGTCGGAATTGGCCCAGCGCAGACCGTCGCCCTTGGGGGGCAGAAGCTCGTGGATCAGATGGTTCAGAAGCTGCGATTTCACGGCCTCTGGCGCGGCCTCATCCAGCGCCCAAGCGCCGCGCCGTTTGGCGATAGCGTTCCATGTCCAGACGGTGCGCCCGTTGAGTGCATCCATCCGCACCACGGGCAGGGTGATGCGGCCATGCGGCGAGGTGAGGATGGCCCAATCGCCTTTTTGGAACCCGTGTTGCGCCCAGATTTCGCCTGACACATAGAGCGGCGTATGCCCGTGGATCTGGCGTAGCCATGCGTTCTGGCTGCCCCATGAATGGTAATGCGCCATGGGGCGTTGGGTCAGGGCGTGCAGGGGAAATTCATCCGGGTCAGTGGCCGCATCTGTGAAGGTCGGATACCAGATTGGCAGCGGGTCCATCGTCTGGCGCAGGCGTGCGCGCAAATGGTCGGGGGGCTGGCGGTCGCCATGCCCTTCGGCGGCCAGTTGGAATTTGCGCATGGGTTCGGAGTAAAGGTTGAATAGATAGGGCTGCGGGCTGTCATAGATGCCGCGTTCTACGGCCCAATCTTGATAGGCGGCGTTCCATGGCTTGTAGAACTGCGCCTCTGCGGGGATGTGGTCAATCCAGAAGCCGCCATTTTCGATATAGCGCGCGATCTGGTCGGGGTTGGGCGCGCCGCGGCCTTTGCCGTCACCATTGCCCCGGAAGCCCGCCAGCGGCCCCACGCCGGGGCGGCGCTCGTGGTGGGTGATGTAATCGGCGTAGTCCTTGAATTTTGCCGTGCCGTCTTCGCGCACCATGCCGGGCAGGCCCAGTCGCGCGCCAAGCTCCAGCAGCGTGGTCTGGAACGGGCGCACGTCGCGATCAGGTGCGACCACAGGCCAGCGGATGCTGTCAGCCAGCGCGTCAGCCTCGCAGATCGGGCGGTCTAGGAGCGAGATGCAATCGTGCCGTTCCAGATAGGTCGTGTCGGGCAAGACAAGATCGGCATAGGCCACCATTTCGGAAGCGTAGGCATCTGAATAGATGATGCGCGGGATTTTATAGCTGCCGTCGTCGTTCTGGTCGGTCAGCATGTCCATGACCGCGCTGGTGTTCATGGA
>CAYNWX010000073.1:0-11385 GCA_964401005.1 uncultured Natronohydrobacter sp. | reverse complement strand
GCCGCCGAGATGATCAGTGGCACGATCATGGGCGAAATCAGGATGCCCATGATCAGCCCTTTGGCGGGCATTTCGGCGCGTGACAGGCCAAGGGCTGCCAAAGTGCCAAGTGAAGTCGACACGATGGTCGCGGCAATGCCGATGACAAAAGAGTTGCGGATCGAGCGCATCCAGCCCTCGTCGCCCAAGAAATCCTGATACCAGCGCAGGGAGTAGCCTTCCGGGTTCAGGGTCAGCATTTCACGGGTGAAGGTGAAATAGGGCTGCGCATTGAAGCTGAGCGGGATCATGATCAGGATCGGCGCCAGCAGGAAGAAGAAGATCGCAAAACAGATCACGCGGAAAGCGTAATGCCAGACCTTGTCCTTGGTGGTGTAATAGGCGGGAAGTGACATGCGCGCCCCCTTATCCGAATTTCAGGCTGTCGGTGCCGACAAGCTTGTTGAACAGCCAATACAGCAGAAGAACGCTGACCAGCAGCATTGTGCCAAGGGCGGCCGCCAGCCCCCAGTTCAGTGAAGACTGGATATGCCGCGCAATCTCGTTGGAGATCATCCGCCCATCTTGGCCACCGACCAATGCAGGGGTGATGTAATAGCCGATCGAGATGATGAAGACGAGCACACCACCCGCGGCAATCCCCGGCAGCGTTTGCGGGAAATAGACCCGACGGAAGGCCGTCCATGGCGTTGCCCCAAGGCTTTTTGCCGCGCGGGTATAGCTTGGCGGGATGGTTTTCATTACCGAATAAAGCGGCAAAACCATGAAGGGCAGCAGGATATGCGTCATGGCAATGATCGTGCCGGTCTGGTTGTAGATCATGCTTAGGCGGTTCTCATCCCCGATCAGCCCAAGTCCCACCAACATGTCGTTGATCACGCCTTGCCCTTGTAACAGCACGATCCATGCAGACGTCCGCACCAGAAGCGAGGTCCAGAAGGGCAGCAAAACCGCGATCATCAGCAGGTTCGCTTTGCTCATCGGCAAGCTGGACAGGTAATAGGCAATCGGAAAGCCAAGCGCGAAGGTCATGAAGGTGATGACCATGCTCATCACGAAAGTGCGTCCAAATAGCGAGACATAGATCTGCCGGTTTTCCGGGGCAGAGACGACCTCGCCTTCTTCGTTATATTCGCGGTCAAGTGCGGCAATATAGTAAGACGCCGTTAAAGGTCGGCCTTCGCGTTCGATAATGCGCCAGATGGCTGGGTCGTTCCAAAGCCGGTGCGCATCGAGGAAGGCTTCCTTGTAGGGCGCTTCCATCTCGTCGATGTTGCGCGCGGTGCGTACGATGGCGCTGCGGGCTGCGGAAATCTCGTAGTTCAGGCGCACCGCAAGCGGCCCCATCTTTTGCTCGGCGCGTGACAAAGCTGAATCTTCCAGCATGTCCTCATAAAGCGCGCGATAGACCTCTTCGCCGGGAAGGTCTTGGCCGTCCCAACTTTCCAACGCTACAAGCGTGCGCGGCAGGGCATCCACCACGGCGGGGTTATCGACCGAACGCCACATCATTTGGACGATGGGATAGGCGAAAAAGATCACGATGAAGGCCAGAAGCGGTGCGACAAGCCCGAACGCAGTCAGCTTGCGGCGACGGTTCGCGCGTTCCAGCGCGGCGCGCAGCGGGCGACCGTCCGAGGTCAGCAGGCGGCCCCTGCTGTCCGTTTCGTTGCCGATTGCGACGTCATTGCCCGATGCGTCAGACACTGCCATGGCTACATCCTTCAGGGTATTCCGGGGGAAAGGCCGTCAGGCCGGAAAAGGGGCGCACGATCCGCGCGCCCCTTCCAATCTGCGTGATTACTGAAGCATCCAGTTGGCGAAACGCTCGCGCAACTCGTCGCCATAATCGGCCCAGAAGTCGTTATCCAGAACGATGGGCGAGTAGTAATTGTCGGGCGCGGTCGGCATATGCGGTGCCATGTCGATCCCCAAATCAGCATGCTGACCGACCAAAGCTGCGGACGAGGCGCGTGCCGGACCGTAGCTGATGAACTTTGCTTGGTCTGCCAGACGCTGCGTGTCGGTGGCGAACATCAGATAATCCATGACCGCGTCGACATTCGGGCCACCGGCGGGCACGACCCAGCCATCCCATTCCACGATCTGGCCGTCCCAGACGATGGCGGCGTCCATGCCTTCGACCTCGATCGCGTTGAACATACGGCCGTTATAGCCGGTCGCGAACGCAACTTCGCCATCTGCCAGCAGCTGCGGTGCCTGCGCACCTTCGGTCCAGAAGATGATCTCGTCCTTGATTGTGTCGAGCTTGGCAAACGCACGGTCCACACCTTCGGGCGTGGCCAGCACGTCGTAGATGTCTTCCGGGGCTACGCCGTCAGCATAGAGCGCCCATTCCAGGTTGGTGCCGGGGCGGTCTTGCAGCGCGCGCTTGCCGGGGAAGTTTTCCAGGTCGAACAGGTCCGCGATCGAGTCGGGCTGCTCGCCTTCAAACGCACCGGGGCGCACGGCGAGAATAGTCGAATACACGATCTGCGGGATGAAGCAGTCGCCAAGCGAGCCGGGCAGGAAGTCTTCGCTGGCTGGCGTGCCATCGGGGGCAGGGGCCAGCATCGCGTCATGGTCGATTTCGAGGATGATGCCTTCGTCACAGGCAAGCTGTGCGTCAGACGGCAGCATGTCGACCAGATCCCAAGTCACGTTACCAGCCTGGCTTTGCGCGCGCAGGCCGGCCAGCGCGTTGGCAGAGCCGTCGTCGTTGATAATGGTGACATTCGGGTTCGCGGCCATGTAGGGCTCGTGATAGGCGCGCTGCTGGCTTTCAGTGTAAGCGCCGCCCCATGACACAACGGTCAACGAGATCGGGTCTTGTGCCGCTGCGCTCAGCGCGATCATGCTGGCGGCAGAGCTTAGCGCGATCAGTTTCAACTTCTTTGTCATTCGTAACCTCCTAGGTTGTCAACGTGATCGGTCCGTGCCGATACGCATTTTGCATCCCCATCCATCTGGTTATGCAATTATTGGCCTGTGCCGGATCAGCTATGATCCAGCGCGCGGCAATCCCTTGGTAGCCAGCCGATTTCGATCATATCACCCGGCTTGTGGCGTACCTGATCGGGCGCATTGCGGGTTTTCATGATGAAATTTTCGTTTCCGGCGACCTTCAGGCGGGTGCGGAACACGTCGCCCATATAGATGAACTCCAGAACCTTCGCCTTGATGGTATGCGCGTCCGAATCGAGCCGATCCTTGTTGGCCTCGACCCGCTCGGGGCGGATTGACACGCGCGTGCGCTCGCCCACTTTCGACACGTTCACTGGCTTGGCGTCGATCAATTCGCCACCATCCAGTTCGACCACGCAATGCTCACCGCGGATTTCCTTAACCACGCCATCGAGCGTGTTGTTTTCACCGATAAACTGCGCGACAAAGCTGTTTTTCGGTTCCTCATAAAGCACATCGGGCGGATCAAGCTGCTGAATGCGTCCATCGTCGAAAACGGCCACGTTGTCGGACATCGTCAGTGCTTCGGTCTGATCATGGGTCACATAAACAGTGGTGATCCCCAAGTCATGCGCGAGACGTGTGATCTCGAACTGCATATGTTCGCGCAACTGTTTGTCGAGCGCGCCCAAAGGTTCGTCCATCAAAACCAATTCGGGTTCAAACACCAAGGCGCGGGCCAAAGCGATCCGCTGCTGCTGGCCGCCAGAGAGCTGCGCCGGGCGGCGGTTGATGAAGGCACCCATCTGCACCATGTCCAGCGCGCGCTTAATCTTGACCTCTCGGTCGGATTTACCCATCCCGCGCACTTCTAGCGGGAAAGACAGGTTTTCACCGACTGACATGTGTGGGAACAGCGCGTAATTCTGAAACACCATCCCAATGCCGCGCTTGTGCGGGGGAACCGAGTTAATCGGCTTCCCGTCCAGCAAAATTTCGCCGTTCGTGGCAGTTTCGAACCCGGCGAGCATCATCAGGCAGGTTGTTTTGCCCGACCCCGACGGCCCGAGCATGGTCAGAAACTCACCTTTTGCCACGGAAAGGTTCAGGTCTTTTACGACAAGCGTTTCGCCATCGTAGCTTTTCTGCACTTTGTCAAAAACGACGAAGCCATCCCGCTTCTCAGATGCGCTCACACTCTTCTCCCTGTTGGACCGGCGGTATCCGCTCTTTTCCTACCCTGAGTAAAACCAACCGGGTTTCGCATTGCAACCGATAACTGGTATTTCGCTAGTCAAAGCACTTTTCCAGGATATTTCACTATAGATTATAGGCAACGCAGGCCATCGGCCCTTAGGAAACGACAGTTTTAGGACAAAAGCGCCATGGCGTTTTGCCCCGATCCGGGTTTTTTATCTTTGTGCCAGGCTGCCCACCCACACGGGACACGCCGTGTGGGGACATTTGCGGGGGCAATGATCAGGGACTAAAGCCCTTTTGCCCGGTAGCTATTGGCCACACGCGTGATCGAGACGATGAAGGCCGATGTGCGCATATCTTCCACGTCTTTGCGGCGGTTCCATTCTTCAGAAATGGATTGGTATGCGGTTCGCATCGTGTCATCCAGCCCCGAGCGCACAAGCGTCAATTCGTCTGCGCCCTGCAAATATTTCTTCTTGAAATCGGGCGATAATTCCCAGCCAAGGTTTTTGTCAGCAGAAAGCCGCTCCAACTCGCGCACCAGCGTCATGGCATGCGCTTCCTCGTTGCGGCGCTGCATGCGCCCGAAGCGGATATGCGACAGGTTCTTGACCCATTCGAAATAAGACACCGTCACCCCGCCCGCATTGGCGTAAAGGTCAGGGATGACCACGACACCTTTTTCGCGCAAAATCTCGTCCCCGCCTGCGGTGATCGGGCCATTCGCGGCCTCTATGATCAACGGCGCGCGAATGCGGTCGGCGTTGCTGCGGTTGATGACGCCTTCAAGCGCCGCGGGAATAAGGATGTCACACTCCTGTTCCAGAACGGTTGCGCCTTCGGCGACAAATTCGGCGTCGGGAAAGCCTTTGACGCCGCCATTCTGGCCGATCCAGTCGCGCACCGCGTCCGGGTCTAGGCCCTTGGCGTTCACTATTGCGCCGTCGCGTTCAATTATGGCGGTTATGATCACGTCATCTTCCTCGCGCAGGAACTTGGCGGCGTGGTAGCCGACATTGCCCAAGCCCTGCACGATCACGCGCTTGCCCGAAAGATCGCCCGACAGCCCGGTCTTCTTCACATCATCCGGATGGCGGAAAAATTCGCGCAGGGCGTATTGCACGCCGCGCCCCGTCGCCTCGACCCGGCCCATGATGCCGCCAGAATTCAGCGGTTTGCCAGTCACACAGGCGCGGGCGTTGATGTCGGTGGTGTTCATACGCGCATATTGGTCGGCGATCCATGCCATTTCCCGCTCGCTTGTGCCCATATCGGGCGCGGGCACGTTTTGCGCCGGGTGAATCAGGTCGCGTTTGGCCAGCTCATAGGCAAAGCGGCGGGTGATCTGTTCCAGTTCGTATTCTTCATATTTGCGCGGGTCAATGCACAGCCCGCCCTTCGACCCGCCGAACGGCGTTTCCACCAGCGCGCATTTATAGGTCATCAGGGCGGCCAGCGCCTCTACCTCGTTCTGGTCCACCTCTGGCGCGTAGCGAATGCCGCCCTTGACCGGTTCCATATGCTCGGAATGGACCGCGCGATACCCGACGAAGGTTTCGATCTTACCGCGCAGGCGCACCCCGAACCGCACCGTGTAGGTGGAATTGCAGATCTGGATTTTGTCCGCCAGCCCCGGCGGCAGGTCCAGATACCCCACGGCGCGGCGGAACATGATGTCCACATTCTCGCGAAAGCCCGGTTCTGTGGTGTCGCGCATGAAATCCTCCCAGATTTGTTCGCCGCGTCAAGCTATCTCGATTCGGACACTAACAGGTTAAATCCGCTGTTCTAGCCCGCACTTCAGGGCTGTCTGCGCATGACATACGCCTGAAACAAGTCGGGATGATGTCGGATTATCGCCGTATTCTGCTATTAAGCAATCTGCACTAATCGCAAGATCCGCTGCTCAGGCGGCTCGCGTTTTGTCTGAAAAATGGTGCTGTTTATGTCGCTGTCGTCTTTTGCTGCATTCCGCCTGACTAACCCCATCAAACGCGCGCTACGGCGCCATGCCAAGGACGAAGACGGGGCCTTGCTCGTTTTTGGGCTGATCATTTTCGTGTTGATGTTAATGTTCAGCGGTTTCGCGCTGGATGCCATGCGCTTTGAAAGCGAGCGCGTCCGCATGCAGGGCACCGCAGATCGTGCCGCGCTTGCCGCGGCCTCGATGATGAACGCGAACACAACCTTGACCCCCACAGAACTGGCCCAAGCCTATTTCGATGCCGAGGGGCTTGGAGAACAGGTTCAGGGTAGAATTACGGTTAGCGACAATATGGAAAGTGGGCGCAGCGTAACCGTCAACCCCGGCGCGACCATGGATACGATGTTCCTGCGTCTGGGCGGGGTCTCTGGCCTGGATATGGCGACACCGGCAACATCAGCCGAGGCGTTGGACAAGCTGACGCTAGAGGTGGCGCTGGTTCTGGATGTGTCAACATCGATGGAAGCTTCGGGCATGATGCCCACGCTACGCGAGGCGGCCGAACTGTTTTCACAAAGCTTGTCCGACGGTCGGGCCGAAGAAAGCCTTGCGCTTAGTATTGTGCCCTATTCCACGCAAGTGTGGCTTCCTGATGGTTGGCTGGGCCATTTCACCAATTTGGGCCCGTCACCTCAGCCCGTGGTCGAGAATGATTGGTGCCATGACTGGGTCGACATCACGACTGTCACCGACAGTTTGAACGCTCCGATGTTCCGGCAAAACTGCCTTATCCGTGGCGAACCTTATGTTATGCCGCGCGTATCCCCCTTCGTTAACAGCCATGCCGATGCGGCGGGTGCGATTGCGCAGCTTCAGCCCTATGGCCAGACCCATATAGACCTTGGTATTCGCACCGGGGCCATGCTGCTCGACCCTAGCATTCGGCCGATTACGGCAGCACTAGTGGCCAGTGGCGATCTGGACGAACGGTTTGAGGCTTACCCGGCCGACTGGACCGATGACAGAGCGACGAAGGCAATCGTGGTCATGACAGATGGCCAAAATTGCTGTTTTCAGGAAAATGCATTCTGGACGCGCTATGAGACGCTGGAAGCGATGGATGCCGCGACAATTGCAACCTGCGAGGCGATCAAACAGCAGGGGGTGATTATCTATTCGGTCGCTTTCGCTGCGCCTCAAGGCGGGATCGACGTAATGCAAGCCTGTGCGTCTTCGCCGGGTCATTTCTTCAACAGCACGATTGATGACCTTATTTACTCGTTCGAAGCGATCGCGACGCATATCCGAAGCACATCCTTGCGGTTGGTGCACTAAAGGAAACAGGGCAACACGCGTATTTCGCCAGTGCGTGCCCTGCAAATGGCCCATCAGTGCCACATTCGTCCATGATTATGCCGCAATCTGGCCATGCGTTCAGTCTAGTTTGTTTGATCGAATACATGTTCCTGTGTCTGCTGCACGGCGCATGCTGTGTTGGAGGTAAAAAATGAAACGTCTTACAAGTGGTTTTCTGACAAGCTTACCGGTCATGCGGTTGGTCAAGGGCTTTGCCCGCGCCCAGGATGGCGCGATCATCGTGCTTGGCTTGATTGTGTTTGTGCTGATGCTGATGGTCACGGGCCTGTCGGTCGATGTGATGCGGTATGAGCATGAGCGTGTCCGCTTGCAGGGGACATCCGACCGCGCAGTCTTGGCCGCGACCTCGTTGATGAACAACAACGCAAGCCACACGCCGCTGGAACTGGCGCAGGCCTATTTCGACGCCGAAGGCCTTGGCCAGTATGCGGAGGGCCGGATTACAGTTACCGACACCCCCGAAACCGGGCGGACCGTGCGCGTTATGCCCGAAGCGCCGATGGAAACGATGTTCCTGCGCATGTCGGGCGTGGATCAACTGTCCTTGGATGCCCCAGCCGCTGCTGTCGAAGGGCGCGGGTCGCAAACCAAGCTGGAAATCGTCATGGTGCTGGATGCGTCTGGGTCCATGGGGTCCATGACCTCGACCGGGCGCACGCGTTTGGAAGAAATGAAGCTGGCGGCAAAATCCTTTGCCGGTTCTATCTTGTCCCAATCTGATCCGAACTTGGTGTCCCTGTCCTTGGTGACCTACGATTCATGGGTGCTGCCGCCGCCGGGTATGCTGAACAACATGCTGCGCGTGGACGGAAACGGCGCTTGTCTGGAATTCGACGATTGGACAGATGTGCGCGCAGGCAACGGCCCGCCCCCGCATAGCAACGCGGGCGGCAATGGGAACGGCAACGCAGGCGGCAATGGGAACGGTAACGGGTCACCTTTCGCGCCCGTGGTGCAAAACAGCTCGAATGCCGAGGGCACGCGGGTCAATTGTGCAACCAACACGACCTATGAAATCAAGCCGCTGGAAAATGACCTGACCGATTTCGAAGCCAGCGTCGATGCGATCACCACCCGTGGCACGACCTCTATCGACTTGGGCATCCGCTTCGGGGCTATGCTGCTTGACCCTGATATGCGCGGCTATGTCGACTCGCTGGTCGATTCCGGGCAGTTGCCCGCAGAAATGCGCGGTCGCCCCTTTGATTGGGACGAATCCAACGTAATGCGCGTTGTCATTTTGTTGACCGATGGACAGAATTGCTGCGGCAGTCGCTTCAACCGTTCGGTGCAGGACGACAATACCTTGGCAATCTGCGAAGGCCTGCGCGCCAATGACGTGACGGTCTACACCGTGTCGTTCGAGGCACCGCAAGGCGGGATTGACCTGCTGTCTGCCTGCGCCTCGTCGCCCAACCACTTCTTCAACACGGGTGGTGATGCGTTGATCGCATCTTTCGACACGATCGCAACGCATGTTCAGGCCCAGACCCTGCGCCTGATCGAGTGAGAAACTCTCCCAGCGCAACGGCTTCATGTCGTTGCGCTCCCTTGTTTTTCCACTGTCAAAATTTTGCCACTAATGCGGGCCGATCAGGCCGCAATGACCCTCTATCGTTCAAGTTTGCGGGACCCGCATTTTGGCCGCAATGAGTAATCAGGAATGATCATGAGACGTATCAGTTCTTTGTTTCGATCATGGGCCACGCGCCAAGACGGCGCGATCACGGTTGAATTCGTTGTGATCGTGCCCTTCGTTCTGACCCTGTTTTTCGCGTCCGTGGACACAGGTGTGACAATGCTGCGCAAAGTCATGCTGGACCGCGGCGTCGACCTTGCCGTGCGCGAAGTGCGTCTGGGCAATGTCCCCAGCGACGGGTCTGTCACGATGGCACAGCTCATATGCGACCGCACAATCCTGTTTTCGGATTGTATCAATAGCATTTCGGTCGAGATGCAGCCGGTTGATACAGCGACTTTCACGGGCTTGGATGCCCCGATCCGTTGTATCGACCGAGAGCAGAACATCACTCCGGCTGTGTCCTTCAATCCGGGGTCTGGCGGCAGCGCTCAGGAATTGATGCTGATCCGCGTCTGTGTCGCCGCCGACCCATTTATTCGCCTGACCGGGTTCCTGAACTCTCTGCCGATCAACCCGGATGGTCAGTATGTGATCGCCGCAGTAGGGATTTTCGTCAATGAACCGAGTTAACAAAGCCTTCCTCGCTCTGCGGGGCTTCATTGTCGACACGCGCGCCGCAATCACCGTCGAACTGGTGTTGGTCTTGCCCATGCTGCTTTGGGCCTTCTTTGCGACCATGATCTTTAACGATGCCTACCGCGCGCGAACACAGGCGCAGGCGGCCGCGCTGCATGTGGCCGACGCCATTTCGCGCAACACCACCATTCTGACCACGCAATATCTGGAAGGGATGAACGATGTTTACGACTTCCTGACAGGTGGCGAGCAGATGTCGCGGCTGCGCATCACTTCTGTGGTGTGGGATCGCGATGCTGACCAGCCTTTGGTTCTGTGGTCCTATGGCACGCGCGGAATGACTGCGCTGCCCTCGAATACCTTTCAATTGATGTCTGCCGACGAACTGGGCACGCTGCGCGAGTTAATGGATGGCGCGGATGGCGAGAATATGCTGGCCGGGTTCACCCAGATGCCGAATGTCGATTTGCACAATCGTATCCCGCCGGTCATGCCGGGCGAAGCGCTGATCTTGGTGGAAAGCTTCACCATGTGGGAAACGCCTATGCGCGGTGTCTTCCTTGGCTTCGATGTGCTGGAGAATACCCGCCTGAGCCCGATTGCCGTAGTGCGCCCGCGCTTCACGCCCTTCATCAATTTCGAAGGTGCGATAGATGCCGTGCCGCCGGACTATTCCGAGTTCGACGGCACGCCATCGGACCCTGTTACCGACCCTGTTACCGACCCAGATCCTGACCCGACCGATCCGACCGATCCACCGCTTGATCTGGTCGTTCTGGACGTTGACTTTTCGAATGGTGATGCGGATGGCTGGTCAGAAGATAAGGTCACGACAAGTAGCGATGGGACGATAGGCGGGTTTCTTGGGCCTTTCGGAGGTGAGACACACAATCAACCTCTGAAGTTTAAAGTTGATTTAGATGATAAGAGTGTCGAGGCTCGTATCGAGTTCGACCTGTATTTGCTAGATAGCTGGGACGGTTTCGACCCTGTATTTGCACCTGAAGGCGGCGAGCAGCTATGGATAGGCGTTGAGGGCACAAGCATCTCCGCCGAAGTTTTTCAGGTGAGCCCATCCGGGATCATGCGCGCCACCCGAGGGACAATAGCCCCGCGCAAGGAAGGTTTGTTCAAGACCCGTATGGAGTTGGTCAGCGAAAATGCGAATATCGGAGGGGCTGCGTGGCCGGATCAGATTTGGCGCGTGACGATCAACATTGACGACCCTAAGAAGAAATTTGATCTGGAGTTTCGGATGCTCTCCGATGAGCCAGTTTCAAATGAGAGCTTTGGTATCGACAACCTGCGGATCAGCGCAACGCGAGGAGAGCCGTTGAAAGGCGTACATGAGCCCTCGCAAAATGACGACGGGGAAGATCCGTTTTCAGGGTTTCAGAACTATGAAGGGTGCCCGGATCCACGGCTCGGTGCAAGAACTCATCACGTTTTACAGTCGGCCTTGGCTGCATCCGGGTCGGTGCTGCGCCATCGTGTCGACGCTGGGGGAGATCAGAACCTGACACGCTGTAACCACTTCGACCGTGATGACGAAGGGTATGTAAATGCCAATCCGACTGTGGTGTTTCAGTGGGATAACGAGGGGCAATCAGGCGCTGGAAACCGTCTGCGCATAAGAACCGATGACGGGAATAACGGGTTCGATTGCGATGCCGTGCTTGCCATCCGCGACCCTGGCGGCCAGTGGTTTTACAGCGGTTGGACGATCTGGGAAGGCGGGCGCAATGATGACTGGAATGCGCTG
>CAYNWX010000072.1:0-22591 GCA_964401005.1 uncultured Natronohydrobacter sp. | reverse complement strand
GCGACAATCTGGTGTTGCGCGCGGCGCGGCTTATGCAGGCCGATGGACTGGTGTTAGAATTGGAGAAACACCTGCCCGTTGCCTCTGGCATTGGCGGCGGATCGTCTGATGCGGCGGCGGCGTTGCGGTTGGTCGCGCGTGCTACGGGTCATCCGATCCCGGCAGATATCTTGGCGCTTGGGGCCGATGTGCCGGTCTGCATGGCTGCCCGGCCCTGCCGCATGCGCGGGATTGGCGAAGTGGTCACACCCGTGCCGTCCTTGCCGCCCATGGCTATGGTTCTGGTCAACCCGCGCGTTGAAATGTCCACCCCTGCGGTATTCCGGGCACTGGCCCGCAAAGACAATCCGCCCATGCCCGACACATTGCCCGATTGGCCCGATTTCGCGGGGTTCGTGAACTGGCTGTCGGTGCAACGCAATGACCTGCAAGCCCCGGCCTGTGCAGCGGTTCACGAAATTGAAGCAGTGCTTGGCGCACTAGAAGGAGCAGGTGCGGCTTTGGCACGCATGTCAGGCTCTGGCGCGACCTGTTTCGGACTATTTGCTGATCTGCCGAGCGCTGAACGTGCTGCCCAAGCTATTCGTCGGGTCGAACACGGCTGGTGGGTCGAAGCGACAGGGCTTTTGCAAGGTGGCTTGGGTGGCGCAGGCTGAAACCCTTGAAATCGCTTCGGCTCATGCGCTGTGGGACTGGCTAAGGCAGCACCACGCAACCAGCCAAGGGGTGCGGCTGATAACGTGGAAGGCCGCGCATCCAGCGAAATACGTTTCCCGCGAAGAGGTGCTGGACGCGCTTTTGGCCCATGGCTGGATAGATGGCCGACGATTTGTCGTGGATCAGGACCGCACGGCCCAACTGATCACCCCGCGCAAACAGAAAGCTTGGTCAGACAGCTACAAAACTCGTGTTGCGCGACTGCGCGCCAAGGGCCGCATGCACCCGGCGGGCGAGGCGGCAGTGCAACACGCGGTTGCGGCTGGCCTTTGGGATTTCTTTGCGGATGTGGACAGGCTGGATGTGCCGGCTGATCTGGCGGCGGTGTTGGACATAGCAGCGTGGGATACCCTGCCGCCGTCCTACCGTCGCAACGTTCTGCGCTGGATCAAGCTGGCCAAGACCGCCCCGACACGCGCGAAACGCATTTCCGCCACCGCGCAAGCCACGGCAAAGGGGCAGCGATTACCACAAATGTAGCGTTTACCCGTCGAACAGCTTGCCCTGCTGTTCGGGCGCAGGCGCAGGCAAGCCCAGATGCGTCCATGCCTTCGCGGCCAGCATCCGCCCGCGCGGGGTGCGCGCCAGAAGGCCCTGTTGCAGCAGGTAAGGTTCGATCACTTCCTCGATGGCGTCGCGGCTTTCCGACAGGGCGGCGGCAATGGTTTCCACGCCCACCGGCCCACCGGCATAATTTTCAGCCAGCAGCGACAGGTAGCGCCGGTCGGCCCCGTCAAGGCCCAGTTTGTCCACGCCTAGCCGGGTCAGGGCATTGTCGGCCAAGGGGCGTGTCAGCTTGCCGTCGCCTTCGACCAGGGCGAAATCGACCACGCGGCGCAGCAAGCGGCCTGCGATGCGCGGCGTGCCGCGCGCGCGTTTGGCGATTTCGCGCACGCCGTCCTCTTCCGCAGCCACACCCAGCAATCGCGCCCCGCGCGACACGATCTGGCAAAGCTCGTCTTCGGTGTAGAATTGCAGCCGGGTCGGAATGCCGAAGCGGTCGCGCAGCGGCGTGGTCAGCAGGCCCAGCCGGGTGGTTGCGCCTACCAGCGTAAAGGGCTGCAACTCGATGCGGACAGTGCGCGCGGCGGGGCCTTCGCCGATGACCAAATCCAGCTGGAAATCTTCCATCGCCGGGTAAAGCACTTCTTCGACCACCGGGTTCAAGCGGTGAATCTCGTCGATGAACAGCACATCGCGCGCTTCCAGATTGGTCAGAATCGCAGCCAAATCGCCCGCCTTGGCCAGAACCGGCCCGCTGGTCATGCGAAAGCCCACGCCAAGTTCACGCGCCATGATCTGCGCCAGCGTCGTCTTGCCCAAGCCCGGCGGGCCATAGAACAAGGTGTGATCCATCGCCTCGGCGCGCATTTTGGCCGATTGGATGAAGATGCGCAGGTTTGACCGCGCCTCATGCTGGCCGACGAATTCATCCAGACCTTGGGGGCGCAGCGCGCGGTCAAGCTCTGGGCTGTCACTGGGCATATCCTGCCCGCGCAGGGTTGGGTCCGGGCTGGTCACGGCGCTACCCTTTCGGTGCCAACAGGCGCAGCGCGGCGCGGATCAGCGTGGGCGTGTCGGCATCTGGCTGGTCGGTCCGCGCCTCTGCCACGGCGCGCGCGGCGTCGGACGGGCCGTAGCCAAGATTACCAAGGGCCGACATAGCCTCTGCCACGGCATTCGAGGGCGCGGGCATGGGGGGCAAAGGGCTTGCGCGTTTGGGGGCGGAGTCAATCACATCGGCGTCGGGCAGCGCGGTCGGTGTTGCGGGGCTGTCCACGGCCATCAGCGCGGGGGCTTTGTCCTTCAATTCATTGGCAATGCGCAGTGCCAGCTTCGGCCCCACACCGGGCGCCTTGCGCAAAGCTGCGCTGTCGCCCAAGGCAATCGCGCGCGACACGCCTTCCGGCCCCAAAGCGCCAAGGATCGCCAGGGACGCTTTCGCGCCCACACCTTGGACAGAGGTCAGCACCCGGTGCCATTCCTTTTCCAGCAAGGTCGGAAACCCGTAAAGCTGCATCAAGTCTTCGCGCACCACCATGTCGGTGTAAAGCGCACAAACCTCGCCCCGGCCCGGCAGCGCCATGAGTGTGCGGTCCGACACGTAAACGATATACCCCACGCCGCGCACATCCAGCAGCACATGATCGTTGCCGCGCATATCGACCACGCCTGTCAGCTTGCCGATCATCCGACCACCTTTGCCACGCGTTGGGCGGTCTGGCTGTGAAAAGCATGGCAAATGGCGATGGCCAGCGCATCGGCCGCGTCCGGCCCCTCGATCTTCACGCCGGGAAGCTGCATGCGCACCATATGCTCTACCTGTTCCTTGGCGGCTTTGCCCACGCCCACCACGGCCTTCTTCACGGCATTGGGCGCATATTCCCCAACCGCAAGCCCCGCCTGCGCTGGTACCAGCAGCGCTATACCGCGCGCGCTGCCCAGTTTCAGGGTGGCGACCGCGTCCTTGTTCACGAAGGTTTGCTCTACCGCCGCCGTATGCGGGGCGAAACGGGCCAGAACATCGGTCAATTGGCGGTGTAACTCCAACAGTCGCGTGGCCAGATCGGCGCTGGCGGTAGAATGGCAGATGCCGTTGCCGACATGGCGCATGCGGACGCCGTCCACGTCGATCACTCCCCAGCCAAGGTTGCGCAAGCCTGGGTCTATGCCGATCACGCGCATCATGTCTGGGCCTGCCTGTTTTCGTGTTTTGGCATGGTTAGCACGAAAAGCGAACATCTGCCAAGTGGGTTGCGTCACGCCCGCGCCGCAAGCCATGCAAAAAAGGCATATGGGGCATGCAAACTCTCTGAGTTGCGCCGGATCGGTTAGAGGACTATCTGGCGCTCATGCACAAAGATGCAGCAGTTTGAAAACTTTTCTCTCGGAGACCTGACATGACCTTCTACGCAGAAAGCCGCAACACCGCGGCAGAGGTCCTTGCCGGTTTCCAGGGCCTCTCGCTTGGCGCCCTTGTCGCCACCTTGAAGACTTGGAACGAGCAACGGACCACCCGCAAGCAACTTAGCTTGCTGAGCGACCGTGAATTGGCGGATATCGGGCTGGAACGCGCCGACATCAACGCCGTCGCAAAAGGCCAGTTCCGCCGCTGATACAGCAATGCGTTGAACGCCTGCGCCCGTGGCCTGCCAGCCACGGGCGTTTTAATTTGTCTTTGTCTTCGGAATGAAGGGCAAGGGCATGACCGGCACCCCGTCCTCCAATAGCGCCTTGGCTTCGTCTAGCCGAGCCTCTCCATGGATGGCGCGTTCGGGGGCCTCGCCCAAATGCATGGCGCGAGCTTCATGCACGAAATTGCGGCCCACATAGTCGGAATTCGCCTCCACCTCGGCACGCAGGGCTTGCAGCTTTTCAGCCAACTCTGCCCGTTTGGCGGTTTTTACCGATGGCGCCATGATTGCCTTGGACACCTGCGCAGTCCCGCAATCGGGGCATGTGACCAGTTTGCGCGCGTGCAACTCTTCATAGGCCGGGCCAGATTGAAACCAGCTTTCGAACCTGTGACCCTTGTCGCAATCGAGCGTGTATTTGATCATTGAACTGCCTAGGAACGGTTCGTGACGACATAACGATCAGATGGTCTAAATCAAGCTTAAAGCTTTGCTGCGCGCTCTTGCTTGGCGCAATCGGCGCTCTAGCTGTCGGATATGAAATACACAGTTTTTGCCGCATTGTTCACCATGTTGGTTGCGCCCATGGCGCAAGCCTTTTCCTTTACCGCGCTGAACGGCGACGCGCTGGATCTGGATGCTTGGCGCGGCAAGCCTGTTCTGGTCGTGAACACCGCGTCTTTTTGTGGGTTTACCCATCAATACCGCGACATGCAGGCGCTGTATGAAGAGTTCGGTGAAGACGGCCTTGTCGTGTTGGCAGTGCCTTCGGCGGATTTTCGGCAAGAATACAACAGTAACGAGGATGTGGCACAATTCTGCCGCGTCGAAACCGGGCTGACCTTTCCGATTGCCGAGATTACCCCTGTGCGCGGCCCCGATGCTCACCCGTTCTATCGTTGGTTGGCGCAAGAGCATGGCAAAGCGCCAACATGGAACTTCAACAAGGCGCTGATCGGGCCGGATGGGGAATTGATCGGCTTTTGGGGGTCCACGACGCGCCCCACGGCGCGCGCCATCACAAGCGAAATTCGCCGCGCTTTGCCGTGACGCCTGTTTTCATTGGGTCTGAAATCTATCGTGGTTCCAGCTACGGGGTGGCGCACCCGCTGCATATTCCGCGTGTTTCGACCGTGATGGACCTTGTGCGCGCTTTGGGGTGGCTGGCACCGGGGCAATACCGCACCAGCCCGCGCGCTAAGCCCGCAGCTTTGACCACATTTCACACGCCCGACTATATCGCCGCCTTGCAGCGGGCAGAGGCCGCGCAGGCCGTAGATGACGTGGCCTTCACGCGTCATGCCCTTGGAACAACCGCCAACCCCGTTTTCCCTGAAATGTTCCGCCGTCCTGGCACGGGGGCAGGTGGGGTGATGCTGGCTGCCGAATTGGTCGCAGAGGGCGGCGTGGTCCATGTGCCGGGCGGTGGCACCCATCATGCCATGGCTGACCGCGCCAACGGGTTTTGCTACCTGAACGACCCTGTCTTGTGCCTGCTTGCGCTGCGGCGGCTGGGGCTGACGCGGATCGCCTATGTGGACATCGACGCGCACCATGCCGACGGGGTAGAAGCGGCTTTGGGCGGCGATGACGACATGCTGCTCATCTCGATCCACGAGGAGAACCGCTGGCCATATACCGGCAAGCTGGACGATACGGGCGGCGGGCGTAGCTACAACCTGCCGGTGCCGCGTTGCTTCAATGATAGTGAAATGACCCATGTCCTGCAGCGCCTTATCGTGCCGTTGCTGGAGCAGTTTGACCCGCAGGCTATTGTGTTGCAATGCGGGTCCGACGCGATCTTGGAAGACCCGTTGTCGCGACTGGCGCTGTCGAACAATGCCCATTCACAGGCCGCGCTTGCCTTGCGAGATATGGCCTGGCGTTTCATTATGCTTGGCGGTGGCGGCTACAATCCGTGGTCGGTTGCGCGCTGCTGGACGCGGGTGTGGGGCGCATTGAACGGGCATGATGCTGCCGGTGATTTGCCCGCTCCCGCGCAAGGCATCCTGCAAAACCTGACATGGAACCGGCGCGGTCCGGCATGGCAAGTGCAGCCGCATTGGACCACCACGCTCAACGACCCGCCACGCCCCGGCCCGGTGCGCGCAGACCTTTCGGAACGGGTGGTGTATTTGCGCAAACGGGCCGGGTTGGACCGCGCGGTTCATCTTGCGCAGGCTTCCTCCCGCGCGTAGAAGGGCCGCGAAATTCTGGGGCGTAGAGGTCAGGCAATGCCGCTTCTGGTAATGAAATTCGGGGGCACCTCTGTCGCTGATCTGGACCGCATTCGCAACGCGGCGGCCAAGGTCAAGGCAGAGGTCGCGCGCGGTTATGACGTGATCGTCATCGTCTCTGCCATGTCGGGCAAGACCAATGAACTGGTGGGCTGGGTGAATGAAACCTCGCCCCTTTACGACGCACGCGAATATGACGCTGTCGTCAGTTCGGGCGAGAATGTGACTGCCGGGCTGATGGCACTGACGCTTCAGGAAATGGACGTGCCTGCGCGGTCGTGGCAGGGGTGGCAAGTGCCGATCCAGACCACCAGCCAGCATGGGGCGGCGCGCTTTGTCGATATTCCGCGCACCAATCTGGACGCGAAATTCGCCGAAGGCTTCAAGGTTGCCGTGATCGCGGGGTTTCAGGGCGTAAGCCCAGAAGGCCGCATCACCACTTTGGGGCGTGGCGGGTCCGACACCACCGCCGTTGCATTTGCCGCCGCTTTTGGGGCCGAACGCTGCGACATCTACACCGATGTGGATGGGATCTATACGACCGACCCGCGCATCACCTCGAAAGCGCGCAAGCTAGACAAGATCAGCTTTGAGGAGATGCTGGAACTGGCATCGCTCGGTGCGAAGGTGCTGCAAACCCGGTCGGTCGAACTGGCCATGCGCTACAAGGTGCGCTTGCGGGTGCTGTCGTCGTTTGACGACACGGATGAGCAATCAGGAACTCTGGTCTGTGATGAGGATGAGATCATGGAATCGAAAGTCGTCTCTGGCGTGGCCTATAGCCGCGAAGAAGCCAAGCTGACCCTTGTCACGGTCGAGGACCGCCCCGGCATTGCCGCCGCTATTTTCGGCCCGCTGGCCGATGCGGGTGTGAATGTGGACATGATCGTGCAGAATATATCGGAAAAGGCGCAAGACAGCGACAAGCCTGTGACCGATATGACCTTTTCCTGCCCGGTCGATCAGGTCGCCCGCGCGCGTAAGGCGCTGGAAGCCGCGCGCGACGCGGGTCAGATCAGCTATGAAACGCTGCAAGTGGACGAGAACGCCGCCAAGGTGTCGGTGGTCGGGATCGGGATGCGCAGCCACGCAGGTGTGGCCGCACGCATGTTCCGGGCACTGGCCGCGGAAGGTGTGAACATCAAGGTCATCGCCACGTCAGAGATCAAGATTTCCGTGCTGATTGATCGGAAAT
The DNA here is from genome assembly GCA_964401005.1 of uncultured Natronohydrobacter sp. Classification (GTDB taxonomy): domain Bacteria; phylum Pseudomonadota; class Alphaproteobacteria; order Rhodobacterales; family Rhodobacteraceae; genus Roseinatronobacter. The sequence goes on along the minus strand of CAYNWX010000072.1, from coordinate 15,308 downwards.
ATATGGAACTGGCGGTTCAGGCGCTTCATGATGCGTTTGAACTGGACAAGGCAGGATAAAACCCGCCACGGGATCGGGAGGGGCCATGCCCCATAGAACGGAAACCGACAGCCGCCGCATGCTGCGCCAGCTGCGCGATGAGATGGCCAGCGCCCAGCCGGGTCAAGAACGGCTGGACCGGATCACCACGATCATCGCAGAATCGATGGGCACGGATGTGTGCTCTATCTACCTGTTCCGCGATGCCGACACGCTGGAACTTTGCGCGACCGAAGGGTTGCGCGCGACTGCCGTGCATGAAACGCGCCTGCGCTTTGGCGAGGGGTTAGTGGGCAAGGTCGCGCGCTTGGCGCGTCCGTTGCAATCCGCAAATGCGCCCGCCGAGCCGGGATTTCGCTACATGCCCGAGACTGGCGAAGAGGTGTTCACCTCTTTCTTGGGCGTTCCTGTGCAGCGCCTTGGCGAGCGCTTGGGCGTTCTGGTGGTCCAGTCGAAGGAAGCGCGCATTTATACCGATGACGAGGTCTATGGCCTGGAAGTTGTCGCCATGGTCATTGCAGAGATGACAGAACTTGGCGCATTCGTGGGGGAAGGAACAAGCTTTGCCTCGCCCCACAAACAGGCCGCAACCTTGCGCGGTGTGGCCGGGCAAGAAGGCGAGGCCGAGGGCCATGTCTGGCTGCACCAGCCGCGTGTTGTTATCACCAATCTGGTTAATGACGATTCGCAGGCCGAAATCGCGCGTCTGAACGATGCTATCGAGAGGCTGCGTGGGTCGGTTGATGACATGCTGGCCGTGGCTGCCAGCCGCGACAAGGAACATCAAGAGGTTTTGCAGACCTACAAGATGTTCGCCCATTCGCGTGGTTGGCTGAAACGGATGGAAGAAGACATCCGCTTGGGCCTGTCTGCCGAAGCGGCGGTCGAGAAAGAACAATCCGCCGCGCGCGCCCGGCTGGAAACAGTGCCCGACCAATATATGCGCGACCGGCTGCACGATCTGGACGACCTGTCGAACCGGCTGCTGCGCATTCTGACCGGGCAGGGGGTAGAGACAGGCGCCGAGATGCCAGACAGGGCCATCCTGGTTGCCCGAAATATCGGTCCCGGTGACCTGCTGGAATACGGGCGTAAGCTACGCGGCGTGGTGTTGGAAGAGGGCGCGGTGGGCAGTCATGCCACCATAGTGGCGCGGGCATTGGCCATTCCCTTGGTTCTGAACGTGTCGCGGATCACGACCGACGCGCTGAGTGGCGATCATATTTTGGTCGATGGCACCGAGGGTTTGGTTCATCTGCGCCCCGATGACAGCGTGACCAGCGCATTCCGGGACAAGATGGCCATGCAGGCGAAGGCGCAGGAACGCTATGCCAGCCTGCGTGACAAACCTGCGATCGGGCGCTGCGGCACGGAAATAAAGCTGAAGATGAATGCGGGCCTGATGGCGGATTTGCCTTCGCTGCCCACATCTGGGGCGGAAGCGGTGGGCTTGTTTCGCACAGAACTGCAATTCCTGACGCGCGACCGCATGCCGCGCCGCGCGGAACTGGTTGCGACCTATGCACGGGTGTTGGATGCCGCGGCGGGCAAGCCTGTGCATTTCCGCACGCTCGATATCGGGTCGGACAAGGTCGCGCCCTATATGAAACGCCCGAACGAGCCGAACCCGGCCATGGGATGGCGCGCGCTGCGGGTGGGTCTGGACAAACCCGGCGTGCTGCGCATGCAAGTTCAGGCGCTGATCCGCGCGGCGGCGGGCCGCCCGTTGAGCGTGATGTTTCCTCTCGTTTCGACTGGCGAGGAATTCAACCGCGCGCGGGATATCCTTAATCGCGAATTGGACCGCGAAGGGCGGCTGGGCCATCCTTTGCCCGCCGAAACGAGGGTCGGGGCCATGCTGGAAACCCCGTCGCTGGCCTATGCGCCCGACAGTTTCTTCAAGGCGGTGGATTTCATATCCATCGGCGGCAATGACCTGAAACAGTTCTTTTTCGCTGCCGATCGTGAAAACGAATTGGTGCGGCGTCGGTATGACACTTTGAGTGTCAGCTTTCTGAGCTTCTTGCAGCTTGTAGTTGATCGCTGCCACGACTCGGAAACCGCGCTGACCTTCTGTGGCGAAGATGCAGGCCGCCCGGTCGATGCTTTGGCTTTTGCCGGGATCGGCATTCCGGCGCTGTCCATGCGCCCGGCGTCGATTGGGCCGGTGAAGTCCTTGATCCGGCGCGCGAACCTGAACGAAGTGTCGGAATTGATCGCGCGCGTTCACGTCCGCGGCTTGGAAAACGCCCGGCCTGCCTTGTTGGATTATGTGGCGTCACTGGTTGAGTGACCCGGTGTTGTCTCAGCTTTTTCCACCTGTCCTGAAACGCCATCCCAAGCCCCCGGAACCAATGCCAGCCCCAGAACACGGGCCGGGTTCGTAGGGGCTGGCATGGTGACATCGGGCAAACGGGCAAAGCCGAATCGTCCGTAATAAGGCGCGTCGCCCACCAGCAGCACCCGCGCCCAGCCCAAGGCACGCGCACGCTCCAGCGATTCGCGCATCAGCCATGCGCCCAAGCCTTCGCTCTGATGGGTGGGGTGCACGGCTATTGGCCCCAGCAGCAGCACGGGTGCGCCGTCCACCTGCACCGGCCAATAGCGGATCGCGGCTGCGACGCCGCTGTCGTCACGCAGCAGCAAACACAAATCCGCGACGGGGTTTATCCCATCGCGCAACCGGTAGGAGGACAGTGCCGTGCGCCCCGGCGCGAAGCACAGGTCGTAAAGGGCTTCGACCTCCCACCAGTCGGCCGGTGTTTCGCATGTTAACTGCATGGGCCCATCCCGCATGGTCTGGCGGCGCGGTTAGCATGGCACTAGGTTAGGCGCAAACCAAAGGAAAGTCGCCATGTTCTACGAGCCAAAGGCTGGCCACGGTCTGCCGCATAATCCGTTCAATGCCGTCATCGCGCCGCGCCCGATTGGCTGGATTTCCACGCGCGGCGCGGATGGGCGCGACAATCTTGCGCCCTATTCCTTTTTCAACGCCGTGGCCTACACACCGCCACAGGTTATGTTTGCATCCACCAGCGCCAAGTCCGACCGCGAGGGTACCAAGGATTCGGTCGCCAATATCCTCGAAACCGGCGTGTTTTGCGTGAATGTGGTGGAATATGCCGCGCGCGATGTGATGAACCAAAGCTCTGGTGCATGGGCGCGCGAGGTGGATGAATTCGAGCATGCCGGCATTGCCCGCGAAGCGTGCCGTGTGATCAAAGCCTCGCGCGTGGCGGGCGCACCGGCCGCGTTGGAATGCGAGATGCGCCAGTTCATCCAACTGGACGGAGACGCTAATTTCATCGTGGTCGGTGAAGTCGTCGGTGTGCATCTGCGCGACGATTGCATGGTGGACGGGCAATTCGACATCACGCGCTTTCAGCCGCTTGCCCGCTGCGGTTACCGCGATTACGCCGTGGTGCGCGACGTGTTCAGCCTGTCACGACCGGGCGAGTGACCTTGCGGTTGCGCGCGTGCGGGATATCTTAGGTGTAACCAAACAGGAGAGCGCGATGTTCGGCTTCAGCCCCAAGAAAACCCAGATGATCGACCAAGGCCAGGCGCTACCGGGCCGCGCGGCCCCGATCGCCACCGCAGAGCGCCACGCGATCTTCGACCGCCCGTTAAAGGCGGATGTGCCCGAAGGCATGGTTGAAGCGATGTTTGGTATGGGCTGTTTCTGGGGCGTAGAGCGGATTTTCTGGCAAACACCCGGCATCTGGCTGAGCATGGTGGGCTATGCGGGCGGCTTCACGCCCAACCCGACCTATCAAGAAGTGTGCACCGGCCAAACCGGGCATAACGAGGTGGTGCGCCTGATCTTTGACCCGGCTGTCATAAGCTATGAAGGGCTACTGGCCAAATTCTGGGAAGGGCACGACCCGACCCAAGGCATGCGGCAAGGCAATGACCGGGGCACGCAATACCGCTCTGGAATTTATACTTATGATGATGCGCAATTGGCCGCTGCGACCGCCAGCCGCGAGGCCTACGCGCCGCGTTTGGCCAAGGCAGGCTACGGCGTGATCACAACAGAAATTCTGAGCGCGCCGGAATTCTATTATGCAGAGGATTACCATCAGCAATATCTACACAAGAACCCCAATGGCTATTGTGGGATTGGCGGCACGGGTGTGACCTGCCCGGTGGGTTTGTCTGCCTAGGCCGCGCGCCCTTGGCTTTAGCATTGCTTGACCGGGGCGGGGTGCGCCTGTATCGCGGCGGAATTGCCCCTGCCCCGAAAGCCCGGATATGACCACCTTTACCGCAATCACGACGCTGACATCCGAAACCTTTGCCTATGCGCTGTCAGAGGCGATGGAGAACATGGACCCGGAACCCACCGGCGTGGGCGTGTTCGAGATGGAGGACGGCTCCGGCCTGTGGGAAGTAGGTGGCTATTTCGTCGAAGAACCTGACGACGTGGAATTGCGGATTCTGGCCGAAGCCTTCGGCGCAAAAGCCTTTGTAGTCTCGGAACTGCCTGAAATTGACTGGGTCGCCAAGGTCAAGCGCGACCTGTCGCCGGTCGAGGCTGGACGCTTCTTTGTTTATGGCAGTCACGATGCCGATAAGCTGCCAGAGGGCCGCGTAGGCTTGTTGATCGAAGCGGCGATGGCCTTTGGCACGGGCCATCATGGCACAACATTGGGCTGTTTGCGGGCGCTGGACCGGCTGGACAAGGCCGGCTTTCAGGGCAAGCGCGTGGCCGATATTGGCTGTGGCACGGCTGTTCTGGCCATGGGCGCAGCCAAGATCTGGCCCGACCCGGTTTGGGCTAGTGACATAGACGCCATCGCTGTAGATGTGGCCGAAGCGAATGTGACCGCGAACGGGCTGGACGGGCGCGTGCGCTGTCTGGAAGCAACCGGGTTCAACCACCCCGAATTGCAGGCAGCGGCACCCTATGATCTGGTCTTCGCAAATATCTTGATGGGCCCGTTGATTGCTCTCGCGCCTGATATGGCCGCTATGATCGGGCAGGAGGGGCATGCCATCTTGTCGGGTCAGTTGGTGGAACAGGCTGACACGGTCTTGGCCGCCTATAGAGTCGAAGGGTTCAAGCTGCAAAACCGCGAAGATATTGGCGATTGGGCGACTCTGACGCTAACTCGCGTCTGACCCGGTATTGCCTGCCTCACGCCCAAGTTGTGCCCGATTTGGCCTGTGTATTAGGGCTAACCCGAAGAATCGGGTCAGGCACAGGACATAACAAGGTCAGCGGGTATGACACCTCAACAGATGATCGAATTTGATGCACGGCGCGAAGCGGTTTTGCGGCATCAACTAAAGACCAACCCCAATTTTCGCGCGATGCGCCGGGATCGCCGCGTTGCGTTTGCCGCGGGCGTTGTCCGGTATTTGACCGCGCTCGGCATCTTGTTGTTCCTTGTCAAAGCCTTTCTGATCTCTCAGAACGGGGTGGATGGGTACATGCAGGTCGTCTATCCGCTGCTGATGGAATTGCCGCAGGGTGGACTTATAGCAAAGGCTATTGCGCCCGATGGATACAGCATCATGATTGCAGAGACTTTCGCTGACTGGTTGACCCCCGACCCTCAGATCGCGGCGCAATCCTTGGAAGGGTTTGAACGTATTGGTCCGGGCGCCGTCACGCGGTAACGTAGCAACGCTTCATGTTACCAAGATTCGGCGGTGTTCGCTGACCGCGTTATCTTTGAGGCGGTATCGAAACTTGACGCGCGCGGCATGAGCGCTCCAGAACGTCGTCGCCGCAATTGCGGGGCGACAAGTCTGGTCCAAGGCAAAGGCGCAATTCCTGAATATTGCCATCGCGGCAGGTGGCGATCACCATATCTGGCCCGTAGCCCGGATTCGCTTCGCGGAAAAGCGCTTCGATGGTTTCGGGCGACGTCCGGGTCTCGCGGTTGACCTCTGCCAAAGCGACAGGCCAAGTCAGACGCTCGAACGCGTAGCGAGTCGCTTTGAAATAGACCTCTGGGCTTAACCCGCTGCACCGACCGTGTTTTTTCCACTGGTGCCATGCCAGCCCGCCATCGCCCATGATATCGGCCATCGCACGGGTTTCAGCGCGGCTGGGATCGCGGGCATCGCTGTCGCAATATTCGGGCCAGCCGCCTTCCGCATATTGCGGCCAAAGCCCATGCACCTGCCAGCCCGAATCGGTCTCGCAAGACGCGGCATCGCGGGCATCCCCTTCTGCTTCGCACCAGCTTGGAACCCAGCTTATCGCGAGCAGGTAATAATCACCCCGCTCGGAACTGTCGGCCTGCTGCCCGAACAGATAGGCACCCGCCACCAGAACAAGCGCGAGCGCCCCCAAACCCTTGCGAACCAGCTTATGCATTTGCCCTTCCCCTCGTAGCCTGACTTGGCTATAACGCCACCATCCCCCGATAGCGAGGAGAGGCAGGGTCCCCTGCAGCCGGTTCCCGGCACGTGATAACCCATGCGCGCGCGTCACACGCAGCGCTTACCAGATACAGGAGCGTCGCTCATGTCGAAACCGCTTATGGCCAAGGCCACCGCCGTGTGGCTGGTGGACAACACCACGCTCAGCTTCAAGCAGATCGCAGATTTTTGCGGTCTGCACGAGTTGGAAGTGCAGGGCATTGCCGATGGTGATGTGGCGGGCGGCGTGAAGGGCTTCGACCCGATCGCCAACAACCAGCTTGACCCGATCGAGATCGAGCGCGGCGAGAAAGACCCTCGTTATGCGCTGAAGCTGAAATACAACCCCGCCGCCGATGGCGAGGAAAAGCGGCGCGGTCCGCGCTACACGCCGTTGTCCAAGCGTCAGGACCGCCCGGCCTCTATTCTGTGGCTGGTCAAGTTTCACCCGGAACTGGCAGATGCGCAAATTCGCCGTCTTGTCGGCACCACGAATTCGACCATTGCCGCCATCCGCGAGCGCACACATTGGAATATTGCCAATCTGCAACCGATCGACCCGGTCGCGCTGGGCCTGTGCAAGCAGTCGGAACTGGACGCGGAAGTGCGCAAGGCTGCCGACAAGGCTGCTAAGGAAGGGCGCGTCATGTCCGACGAGGAGCGCCGCAAGCTGGTTTCCACCGAGCAGTCGCTGGAGATGGATGCAGAGCCGAAAATGCCTGCCGGGATTGCCGGTCTTGAGACTTTCAGCGTCAGCGATCTGAAATCGGACGATGACGAGAAGAAATCTACGGCTGATTATTCCGATGCCGACAGCTTCTTTAATCTGCCTGATGACGATGACGAGGATGACGAAGACGATCGCGCCACGCGCTGATCGGCTTCCCCCCGCCATCGTTTCGCGCTAGGCGGGGCCGGATACAGACCAACAGGCCGGGGGCAGACCCATGAAATTCACGATGTCTTGGTTGCGGGACCATCTGGACACATCCGCCACACTGGACGAGGTGCTTTATGCGCTGACAGATCTGGGGCTGGAAGTGGAAGAGGTGACGGACCCCGCCGCCACTTTGGGGGCGTTCACCATCGCCCGCGTGATCGAGGCAGTGCCGCACCCCGATGCCGACCGCCTGCGCCTGTGCCGGGTCGAGGCGTGGCCAAACGGTCCCGATGCGCCTTCGGAAGAAGTGCAGGTTGTCTGCGGCGCGCCCAATGCGCGCACGGGTCTGGTAGGTGTGTTCGCGCCAGTGGGCACGCATGTGCCGGGCACGGGCGTGGACCTGAAACCGGGCGTCATTCGCGGGCAGGCCAGCAACGGCATGCTGTGTTCCGAACGTGAATTGGAACTGTCAGAAGATCATGACGGCATTATCGACCTGCCCGCCGATGCGCCTTTGGGTATGCGCTATATCGATTATGCGGGTCTGAATGACCCGGTGATTGAGATTGCGATCACCCCAAACCGCCCCGATGCTTTGGGCGTGCGCGGGATTGCACGCGACTTGGCGGCGCGCGGGCTTGGCACCTTGAGGCCTTTGACGGTGGATCCGGTTGCAGGAACGTTCCCGTGCCCCATAGGTGTGCAGATTGCGCCAGATTTGAAGGAAAAGGGCTGTCCCATCTTTGCTGGGCGCGTGGTGCGCGGCGTGAAGAACGGTCCATCCCCGGATTGGCTACAAAAACGGCTGCGCGCGATTGGTCTACGCCCGATCTCTGCGCTTGTGGACATTACCAATTTCTTCACCTTCGACCTGAACCGCCCGCTGCATGTGTTTGACGCGGCAAGAGTGCATGGTACGCTGCACATTCATCCGGCTGCGGGGGGTGAGGAATTCTTGGCGCTTGACGACAAGACTTATACGCTTGGCGCATGCCAAATGGCTATTTCCGACGATCAGGGCGTGGAAAGCTTGGCGGGCATCATGGGCGGCGCTGCGTCGGGCTGCTCGGATGACACGGTCGATGTTTTCATCGAATCCGCCTACTGGGACCCGATTACCATTGCCGCGACCGGCCGCGCGCTGAAGATCAATTCCGACGCACGCTACCGGTTCGAGCGCGGCGTGGACCCGGCCTTCACGCTGGACGGATTGGAACTGGCCACACGCATGGTTTTGGACCTGTGCGGCGGTCAGCCGTCAGAGGTCGTGGTCGATGGAGCCATCCCCGACACTGCACGCAGCTATACGTTCGATCCCGCCCGCGTCGGCTCGTTGGTCGGCATGGACATTCCCGAAGCCGAGCAGCGCGCCACGCTCGAAGCTTTGGGCTTTGCGTTGAACGGCGATCAGGCCAGCCCGCCCAGCTGGCGGCCCGATGTTCTGGGCTCTGCCGATCTGGTCGAGGAAATTGCACGTGTCGCGTCCCTGACCAAGCTGCAAGGCCAGCCGCTTCCGCGCCCACAAGCGGGCGTGCCGCGCGCGATCCTGACGCCGCTCCAGACCCGTGAACGCGCCGCGCGGCGTATGCTTGCGGGCCTAGGCTATAACGAATGCGTGACCTACAGCTTCATTGATGCCGAAAGTGCAGCGCTGTTCGGCGGTGGCACGGATGCGACCTGCCTGCAGAACCCGATCAGCTCGGAAATGACGCATATGCGCCCCGATCTGCTGCCGGGCTTGTTGCTGGCCGCGGCGCGCAATCAAGCGCGAGGGGTGATGGATCTGGCCTTGTTCGAGGTTGGCCCGGCCTTCGCCGGTGGCGAACCCGGCGAACAGCAGGTGCAAGCCACGGCTATTCTCGTTGGCGCAAATGCAGGCCGCGACCCGCATGGCAGCCGCCGTGCGGTGGACCTCTATGATGCCAAGGCCGATGCCGAGGCAGTGTTGGCCGCCATCGGCGCGCCTGCCAAGATGCAGATCACCCGCAGCCTGCCCGGTTGGTTCCATCCGGGGCGCGCGGGCGTGTTGTCGCTGGGGCCTAAGCTGCCACTTGCGTTGTTCGGGGAGCTGCATCCGCGCATCATCCGGCAGTATGGGCTGAAAGGGTCTGTCATGGCCCTGACCGTGCTCATCGAGAACCCGCCCCAGCCCAAGGCCCGCAAAACCGCGCGCGGCGCGCTGGCAGGCAACCGTCTGCAACCGGTCGAACGCGATTTTGCCTTCGTGCTGGATGCAGGCGTCGAGGCCGCGCAGGTCGTCAATGCCGCGATGGGCGCCGACAAGGCGTTGATCGCCGATGTGCAGGTGTTTGATGAATTCACCGGCGATAAGGCCGCCGTGCAATTGGGTGAGGGGCGCAAGTCTCTGGCGATTGCCGTGCGTCTGCAGCCGAACGAGAAAACCCTGACGGATGAAGAAATTGACGCCGTTGGTGCCAAGATCGTGGCCAAGGTTGAAAAAGCCACCGGGGGCAGCTTGCGCGGATAGCAGCAACCTCTCGACATGTGCAGCAAGGCGCTTTAGCCCTGTCAAGCAACCAAGCTGGAGCTGTACATGGTCGAGATCACGCCAACCGCCTTGCCAGAGGTCAAACTGATCACCCCGCGCCGCTTTGGCGATGCGCGGGGTTGGTTTAGCGAAAGCTGGAACAAGAAAACCCTGTCCGGAGCCGGGCTGGACCTGCCGGAATTCGTGCAAGACAATCATTCCATGTCAGCGCAAGTGGGCACGCTGCGGGGTCTGCATTTCCAAAGCCCGCCCCATGCCCAAGGCAAGCTGGTGCGCTGTGCGCGTGGCGCGCTTCTAGATGTGGCGGTCGATGCAAGGCGCGGCTCCCCTCGCTATGGGCAGTGGGTCGCCGAAGAACTGACAGAGCAGAATGGGCGCCAGCTTTGGGTGCCGCCCGGATTTCTACACGGCTTTGTCACGCTTTTGCCGGATACCGAAATTAACTACAAATGCACGGATTATTACGCGCCCGAATGCGACGGGGCGGTTTTGTGGAACAGTCTGGGCATTGATTGGGGCGTCGCTGACCCGGTTTTGTCCGACAAAGATGCCGCGGCCACAAGTTTTGCCGCATTCAAGACGCCATTTATTTTCGAAGGATAGAGTTTGGATATGAAGCTATTGGTTACGGGCGGCGCAGGGTTCATCGGCTCTGCCGTGGTGCGCTTGGCAATTGCGCGCGGGCACAAGGTCGTTAATCTGGACGCGCTGACCTATGCCGCCTGTCTGGACAACGTGGCGCCCGTTGCAGAAAGCCCGCTTTACCATTTTGATCATTCCGATATTCGGGATCGTGCCGCGCTGGACCGCATTCTGGCGCAACACCAGCCCGATGCGATCATGCATCTGGCGGCTGAAAGCCATGTCGACCGTTCGATTGACGGGCCGGGCAGCTTCATTGAAACGAATATCACAGGCACTTACACGCTTTTGGAAGCAGCGCGCGCCTATTGGGTGGGGCGCGGCAGGCCGGACAGCTTCCGTTTCCATCATATTAGCACGGACGAGGTCTTCGGCAGCCTTGGGGCCGATGGGCAGTTCACCGAAGACACCCCCTATGACCCGCGCAGCCCCTATTCTGCCAGCAAGGCGGCCAGCGATCATCTGGTGCAGGCATGGCACCACACCTATGGCTTGCCGGTTGTGCTGACAAATTGCTCGAACAATTACGGGCCATACCATTTTCCCGAAAAGCTGATCCCTGTCATCATTCTGAACGCGCTGGCGGGCAAGCCGCTGCCGATCTATGGCGATGGGTCCAACGTGCGCGATTGGCTGTTTGTCGAGGATCACGCCGACGCGCTTTTGCTGGTGGTCGAAAAGGGCGCAATCGGGCGCAGCTACAATATCGGCGGCGAGAATGAGCGCACGAACTTGCAACTGGTGGAAACGCTCTGCGCCATTCTGGACGCAAAACGCCCCAAGCCGCAGGGCAGCTATGCCGACCAGATCAGTTTTGTGCCCGACCGCCCCGGCCATGACGCACGCTATGCCATCGACCCGACACGCATTCGCACCGAACTGGGCTGGCGGCCTTCTGTGACGGTCGAAGAAGGATTGGAGCGTACCGTGGAGTGGTATCTGGCCAATGAGGACTGGTGGCGCGCCTTGCAAGACCGCGCAGGCGTGGGCCAGCGGTTGGGGATCAAGGCATGATCCTTGTATTTGGGAAGACCGGGCAAGTTGCGACGGAAATCGCCCGTGCTGCGCCAAATGCGCTCTGCGTGGGGCGCGATCGGGTCGATTTGGCTGATGCTCTGGCGTGCCGCGACCTGATCCTTGATTTGCGGCCCACCGGCATTATCAACGCTGCCGCCTACACCGCAGTGGATCGCGCCGAGGCAGATGAGGCGCTGGCGACCCAAGTCAACGGCGACGCGCCCGCTGCCATGGCGCAGGCTGCCGCGCGCCTTGGGGTGCCAATGGTTCACATCTCGACCGATTACGTGTTTGACGGGGCGGGCGATGCACCTTTCGCCCCCGACCATCCCACCGCGCCGCTTGGTGCCTATGGGCGCTCGAAACTTTTGGGCGAAGAAGGTGTCACGCAGGCCGGCTGTACCTATGCCGTTTTGCGCACATCTTGGGTGTTTTCGGCGCATGGGAACAACTTTTTAAAAACCATGCTACGGCTGGGGCGTGAGCGCGATACGCTTAATGTGGTCGCGGACCAGATCGGCGGCCCGACCCCCGCACGGGAAATTGCTGCTGCCTGCTTGTCCATGCTGGACCAGTTACAGATAGCACCCGACAAGTCTGGTATTTACCATTTCTCAGGCACGCCTGACACGAGCTGGGCCGGTTTCGCGCGCGAAATCATGGCGCAGGCGGGACTGGCTTGCGCGATAAGCGACATCCCGTCATCCGATTACCCGACGCCCGCGCAGCGTCCGTTGAATTCGCGTATGGATTGCACATCGCTTGCCCGTTTCAATCTGTCACGCCCCGATTGGCGCGCGGGAGTGGCGCAGGTTTTGGCAGAGCTTGGAGCGGTAAAATGACAAAGCGAAAAGGGATAATCTTGGCTGGTGGCACAGGCTCGCGCCTATGGCCGATCACTCAGGGCGTGTCGAAGCAACTTATGCCGGTTTATGACAAGCCGATGATCTATTACCCGCTCTCGGTGTTGATGCTTGCGGGAATTCGGGAAATCGCGGTCATCACCACTGCCGAAGACCAAGCGCAGTTCCAGCGCCTTCTTGGCGATGGCAGCCAATGGGGAATCACGCTGGAATGGATCGTCCAGCCTAGGCCGGAGGGTCTGGCGCAAGCCTATATCCTGACAAAAGACTTTCTGGCCGGGCGCCCCTCTGCAATGGTGTTGGGTGACAACATTTTCTTTGGGCATGGGCTGCCCTCGACAATGGCACAGGCCGATGCGCGGCCGGGTGGTACGGTGTTTGGCTACCGTGTCAGTGACCCGGAACGCTACGGTGTGGTCGATTTCGCGCCTGACGGCACAGTCCGTGAGATTATCGAAAAGCCCTCCAAGCCGCCCTCGAACTATGCTGTGACAGGTCTGTATTTCTTGGATGATACTGCGCCCGAGCGTGCACAAGCCGTGCGCCCATCACCGCGCGGAGAATTAGAAATAGCGGATTTGTTGGAATCTTATCGCCGCGATGGCAAGCTGAACGTCGAACCGATGGGCCGTGGCTATGCATGGCTGGATACGGGCACCCATGGGAGCTTGATGGACGCCGGAAATTTCGTGCGCACTTTGCAAGATCGTCAAGGCACGCAAGTGGGGTGCCCAGAAGAGATCGCTTTTCAACAGGGCTGGCTTTCGTCCGAGGAATTGCGCGCCCGCGCACAGATCTATGCCAAGACCGGCTATGGCGCGTATTTGATGGGGCTTCTGCGCGACTAGGCCTTGGGTTAGCTATGGCCTACCAGTCGGGCTCCGCGAAATGCTCGACAAGGAAATCGAGGAAGGATCGGAGCCGTGGCTGCACATTGCGTCCGGGCAAATAAACCGCATGGAAAGCGGTGTCCTCTTGAAGGGTGAACTCTTCTAACAGCGGCACCAATTCTCCGCGCGCAATTGCTGGCTTGGCCAGATGTTCGGCGCAGCGCATGACACCGACTCCATTGCGGCACATTTGAAAGAGCGCCATGCCTGCATTGCTACGGAAGCGGCCCTCGGCTTCGAAGCGGATCTGTCCATTTGGCGTAGAAAATAACCATTGGTTCAAATGCGCGCGCGCCCCGTCCCAACACAGACATGGGTAGCGCACCAAATCTGCCGGACACTGCGGCAGACCATGCTTGGCCACGAGTGAGGGCGCAGCAACAACGATCCGATGCAACCCACAAAGCCTGCGTGCGCGAAGTGACGAATCTGCAAGCTGCCCCATGCGGATCGCAAGGTCTATTTGATCTTCGACAAGGTTCACGCTGTCGTCGGTCAAAACAAGGTCAATCTCGACCTTCGGATGGCGTTCCAGAAACTTGGAAAGGATCGGTGTGATCCGGTCCAGCCCAAATGCCAGCGGAGCAGAAATCCGCAGCATGCCGGCTACGTGATCGGGGCTGGTTTGAAGCGCCGCCTCCGCCTGTTCTACCCCGTCTATAGCGCGCCGACAGCCGTCGAGATAAACGACACCTTCGGTTGTCAGTGAATGCCCACGCGTGGTGCGGTGCAACAGGCTGACGCCCAGCCGGTCCTCTAACCGCGCAATGGTCTGGCTAACAAAAGGTTGGCTGACCCCAAGTGCCTGTGCCGCGGCAGTGAACCCGCCAGTTTCAGCAACAGTCTGGAAGACGCGCATGGCCAAAAGTCTGTCGTCTTTCATAGGCTCCTCCATCCGGCGGTGATAACAGTCATTGCGGATGCATCATTGACCGCTGGCAGCACCACCCATGATACTGCGTGCCAGAGTTTCGCCAACCCGTTAGAAAGGGGCTGTCATGCTGGACCTTGGAAATCGCATTTCGATCTATCAACCCGAACAGGAAGGGCTGATCTTTCCCGAATTGCCTGAATTCTCAAATGTGGCCGATGAGCGCCGTCATCGCAAGGAACGCCTTGTCGCTGCTTGCCGCGCCTTTGCTCAGGTCGGGTTTGACTACGGGTTCGCTGGCCACCTGACCGTGCGCGACCCCGAATACCCTGAACTTTATTGGACCAACCCGATGTGCGTGCATTTCGCCAAGGTGAAAATGTCGAACCTCATCTTGGTCGATCATGACGGTAAGGTCATAGAAGGCACCCATGCTGTGAACCGCGCGGGCTTCGTTTTGCACGCCAATGTGCATGAAGAGCATCCCGACATCATAGCAATGTGCCACGCGCATACCGTTTATGGCACGGCATGGTGTGCCACAGGCCGCCCGATTGAGCCGATCACGCAAGACGCCTGCGCGTTTTTCGAGGATCATGTCATCATTGGCGACGAAGCAGGCGCGGTTGCGGTGGAAAACCACGCGGGCAGCAATGTCGCCAAAGCGTTCAAGGGCGTGAAGGCGGCGCTGCATCAGAACCATGGGCTTCTGACCGCAAGCCGGCACAGCATTGAATCAGCGGCTTTCTGGTTCATTGCGTTAGAGCGGTGCTGCAAGCAACAGCTTGATATTGCGGCGAGCGGCATTCAGCCAACTTACATCCCCGCCGACCGAGCGCGCTACTCGCGCGAACATGTCGGCAGCGATTATATCGGCTGGCTTCATTTTCAAACTATCTGGAACCAGCTTGTCGAAGACGAACCCGATATGTTTGAGTGATCAAACACCTGCTTTGCGAAGTACAAAATGTGCTCCGGTTGGGGCGCCGTGAACGCGAGCTTTTTATGCCCGCGTTCACGAGCTGCATTTTTGCATGGCTTCAGCAGTAGACTGATGTCTTCGGCTGATTTCCTGATCCTCAAGGCCGGGGAAGGGAAAATCAGCTTAAAAGTTCTGGCGCGGCGTGATCGAAGAAGGCCGCTTCTTCGGGGGTCAAGATTTCGCGCCAGCTACCGCTTTTCCCAGAGGTGAAAAACGAATTGTCGTCGCGCTGACCCGGAG
>CAYNWX010000071.1:0-4384 GCA_964401005.1 uncultured Natronohydrobacter sp. | reverse complement strand
GATCGCGCTGTCGGTCGTGGGCATGATGCTAATGGTCTCTGCGGGCGACCTGATCGTGCTGTACATGGGGCTGGAGCTGCAATCGCTGGCGCTTTACGTCGTGGCCACCATGAACCGTGACAGCACGCGCTCGACCGAGGCCGGGTTGAAATACTTCATCCTTGGCGCGCTGGCATCGGGCCTGCTTCTGTATGGCGCGTCGCTGACCTATGGTTACGCAGGCACGACCGTGTTTGCGGGCATCCTCAGCACCATCTCCGAAGATGGCATGTCAGTTGGCCTGCTGATGGGGCTGGCCTTCATGCTGGCGGGGCTGGCGTTCAAGGTGTCTGCGGTGCCGTTCCACATGTGGACACCCGATGTCTATGAAGGCGCGCCCACCCCGGTCACAGCCTTCTTCGCCACAGCGCCGAAAGTGGCCGCCATGGCGCTGATCGCGCGGCTGGTGCATGACGCTTTCGGCACCGTTCCGGGCGACTGGTCGCAGATCGTGGCGTTCCTTGCTGCGGCGTCCATGTTCGTGGGCGCGATCGCGGCCATCGGGCAGCGCGATATCAAACGATTGATGGCCTATTCGTCGATCAGCCATATGGGTTTCGCGTTGGTCGGTCTGGCGGCAGGCACCGCCCAGGGAGTGCAGGGCATGCTGGTCTATATGGCGATTTACGTCACCATGAATATCGGCGTCTTTGCCTTCATCCTGACCATGCGGCGGGATGGCAAACCCGTGACAGACATTTCCGAGATGAACCAATTGTCGAAATCCGAGCCATTGCGCGCCTTGGCGCTGCTCGTGCTAATGTTCAGCTTGGCCGGTGTTCCGCCCTTGGTGGGCTTCTTCGGCAAGTTTTATGTGCTTTGGGCGGCGGTCAATGCGGGGATGACATGGCTGGCGATTGCCGGTGTGATCGCTTCGGTGATCGGGGCGTTCTATTACCTGCGCATCGTCTATTTCATGTATTTCGGGGCAGAATCCGAACCGCTCGACACAGTGCGCGCGCCGGTTCAGGGCACGTTGCTGGTGGCCTCTGCCGCAATCATGGTGCTAGGGGTCATCAACCTGTTCGGCGTAGACGGGATGGCTGCATTGGCGGCGGATGCTCTTGTCCGCTAACTGGCCGGTCGGGGTAGGGCGCAGCGTCCTGCCCGAAATCGACAGCACGAACGCCGAAGCCGCCCGTCGTGCGCCTGTTTTTGCCGGGCCGGAATGGATTCTGTCACTGCGCCAGACCCAAGGGCGCGGGCGTCGCGGGCGCGCATGGCAAGATCCGTCAGGCAATTTTGCCGCCAGCTACCTGTTGCGTCCGGATATGCCGCCCGCGGAGTCGGCGCTTTATTCTTTCGTGGCCTCGCTTGCGCTGCAAGATGCGCTTGTCGCGGCAACCGGGCGGCCAGATAGTTTCGCGCTGAAATGGCCCAATGATGTGTTGCTGCATGGCGCGAAGCTAGCGGGGATCTTGCTGGAAGCCGCCGGGCCTTTCTTGACCATTGGTATTGGTGTGAACCTAGTGGCGCACCCTGAGCCGGAGGCGGGCGCTCTGCGCCCCGTCAGCCTGATGGGGGAAACGGGGTTGCGGATAAGCCCGGAAGAGTTGCTGGACCTTTTGGCACCTGCTTTCGCCCATTGGCAGGCGCAGTTTACAACCTACGGCTTCGCCCCCATCCGAACCGCATGGCTGGCCCGCGCTGCGCGCTTGGGTGAGCGCATCGTCGCGCGCACCACGCATGACACCTATGAGGGCACGTTCGAAGGCATTGACGCGACAGGCGCGCTGATCTTGCGCGACGCGCAGGACATCCGCGCCATTGCCGCCGCCGATGTCTTCTTCTGATCCGGGACCAAGACCCATGCTTCTGACCATTGATTGTGGCAATACCAACACCGTGTTCTCGCTGTGGGATGGCGATTCCATTTTACAGACATGGCGTACCTCGACCGACCATAAACGGACGGCGGACCAGTATTTTGTCTGGCTGTCTACGTTAATGCAGGTGCGCGGCATCACGGCGGATGTGCGTAGCGTTGTCATCTCGTCCACGGTCCCGCGCGTGGTGTTCAACTTGAGGGTTCTGTGCGACCGCTATTTTGATTGTCGCCCGCTGGTCGTCGGCAAGCCCGAATGCCGCCTACCGGTCCCGCCGCGCGTGGAAGAGGGCGTGCGCCCGGGCCCTGACCGCTTGGCCAATGCGGCGGGTGCGTTCCAGCGCCATGGGGGGCATGTCGTGGTTGTGGATTTCGGCACGGCCACCAATTTCGACGTTGTCGCAGAAGATGGCGCTTACATTGGCGGCGTGATCGCGCCTGGTGTGAACCTGAGCCTAGAGGCGCTGCATCAAGGTGCGGCCGCCCTGCCGCATGTCGACATTTCGCGCCCCGACCGCGTAATCGGCACGAATACGGTTGCTTGCATACAATCCGGGGTGTTCTGGGGCTATACAGGGCTGATCGAAGGGATTACCCAGCGCATAAAGGCCGAGTATGGCCGCCCCATGAAAGTGATCGGAACAGGTGGGCTTGCAGCGCTTTTCGCGCAGGCCGAAGACCTGTTTGATGAGATAGAGGATGACCTGACCATGTATGGCCTGCGGGTGATTCACGACTACAACAAGGCCATAGCCGCACAGGAGCAGGCATGAGCAAAGACAGATTGATCTACGTCCCCCTTGGGGGCGCGGGCGAGGTGGGCATGAATGCTTACCTGTATGGATATGGTCCCAAGGGGCGCGAGCGGTTCATCTTGGTGGATCTGGGCGTGACATTCCCCGATATGGGTGGGCAACCGGGTGTGGACCTGATCTTGCCCGACCTGACATGGCTGATCGAGCGTCGCGACCGGCTGGATGCGATTTTCATCACCCATGCACATGAAGACCATGTCGGTGCCGTGGGCCAGATGTGGGACAAACTGCAAGCGCCGGTTTATGCGCGCGATTTCACTGCGCGCATTGCGCGGTTGAAAATGCAGGACCAAGGCCAAGACCCCGCGCAGATCAAGACCGTGGGCAAGATGGAACCGGTCGCGGCTGGGCCATTCCGTGTGCAATTCTTCCCCGTTGCGCATTCGCTGCCGGAAGCCTCTGGCCTGATCATTGACACGGATGCGGGCCGCTTGGTGCATTCGGGCGACTTTAAGGCCGATACCTCGCCGGGTGTGGGCGAGCCGCATGATCCCGCACTCTTGGCAGATATTGGCCGCTCTGGCGTGAAGGCCATGACCTGCGACAGCACGAATGTCATGAACCTGAATCCCGGTCGGTCCGAAGCAACACTGGCCACGCCGATCACCGAGCTGATGCGCAATGCGCGCGGGCTTGTGGTGGCAACGACATTCGCGTCGAACGTGGCGCGTCTGAAAACGCTGGCGGTCGCGGCGCATGAAGCGGGCCGGTCCGTCTGCCTGATGGGCCGGGCCATGCTGCGGATGACGCAAGTGGCAACGGAATCGGGCATCCTGAAGGATTTTCCGCCCACCATCAGCCCGGAACAAGCCAAGGACGTGCCGCGCGAGAACCTGCTTCTGATCGTGACCGGCAGTCAAGGCGAACGGCGCGCCGCCAGTGCGCAATTGGCGCGCGGCACCTATATGGGGCTGAGCATGAAGGAAGGGGACACGTTCCTGTTTTCCTCTATGACCATCCCCGGCAACGAGCGCGAAGTAGGGCACATCGTGAATGGCCTGTCGGAAATGGGCGTCGATGTGATCGACAATGGCGAACGGCTTTATCATGTGTCGGGCCACGCGAACCGCCCTGATCTGGAAGCGATGCATGACCTGATCCAGCCCGCGATCCTGATACCGATGCACGGCGAGCACCGCATGATGCGTGAGCACGCGAAACTCGCCATCTCGCGCGGGATGCGGTCGGTCGTGGTGCCCAACGGCTCTGTGCTGGACCTGACGGATGATGTGCCGGTCTTGGTAGATGAAATCCCTACGGGCCGCACCTATCTGGATGGCAGCCGCCTGATCGGCGCGATGGACGGCATCGTGCGCGACCGCATTCGCATGGCGATTGGCGGGCATGTCTTTGTCACGGTCATCATGGACGAGGTGGACGAGGTTCTGGGCGATCCTTGGGCCGAAATCGCGGGCCTGCGCCCGGTGGCCAAAGGCGGCCAGCCGCTGAACGAGGTGATCGAGGACGAATTGTCCGATTATCTTGAGCGCGCAGGCCGCAAGGTCCTGTCTGATGACGACAAGCTGAATGACGGGATGCGCCGCGTTGTACGGCAAGTTGTGATGGAAGAACTGGGCAAAAAGCCAGAGGTGACTGTCGTTATCAGCCGCTTGAGCGCCGAATAGGCGTGAGCTAGCGGAGGGCTTGCGCCCACCCCTTTACTTGAGGGGGCTGCCGCCCCCATGCGGGCCAATCGGCCCGCATT
>CAYNWX010000070.1:0-6836 GCA_964401005.1 uncultured Natronohydrobacter sp. | reverse complement strand
GCAATGGGCGCGGTGCTTTTGTTCGGCTTGCTAGAGGCTGTGGCAAATCGCTTCCAGTCTATCGAACTCTTTGGGCTTGCGCTTCCGGTTCAGGTGATGCAGGCCTTGCCCTATATCCTGACGGTGGTCATCCTGGCAGGGTTCGTGGGGCGCGCTATCCCGCCACGGGCGGGGGGCAGCCCCTATATAAAAGAGCACTAGCCGCGCGAAGCGCCGGGACCGAACATGCAGATTTACCTGCCGATTGCCGAAACCTCCGTCAACGCATTCACGTTGCTGGGAGTTGGCGGTGGGGTTGGCGTTCTATCGGGCATGTTCGGGGTTGGTGGCGGTTTCCTGATTACACCGCTACTGTTCTTCATCGGGGTGCCGCCCGCAGTTGCGGTTGCGACCGGGGTCAATCAGGTCGTGGCCTCGTCCATCTCTGGCGTGCTGGCCCATCTGAAGCGCAAAACGGTGGACCTGCCTATGGGCTGGGTCTTGCTGGCAGGCGGTATGGTCGGATCGGTCATTGGCATCTGGTTCTTTAACTTGATGAGCCGTTTGGGCCAGATCGACCTGATCGTGCAGCTCTCATATGTCATCTTTTTGGGCATCATCGGCGCGATGATGTTCAATGAAAGCTTGCGTGCTCTGTTGCGCACGCGGTCGGGCACTGCGCCAAAGCGCAAGCGCCACACCCATACTTGGGTGCACAACCTGCCGCTGAAGATGAAATTCCGCACCTCTGGCCTCTATATATCGGTTTTTCCGCCATTGTTGGTGGGCGTGGGCGTGGGCATTCTGGCCGCGATCATGGGCGTGGGCGGCGGATTCATCCTTGTGCCTGCAATGATCTACCTGCTGGGGATGCCCACCAAGGTGGTGATCGGAACATCGCTGTTTCAGGTCACCTTCGTGGCGGCTTTCACCACTTTCATGCATGCGCTGACCAACCAGACGGTCGATGTGATGCTTGCGGCGTTCCTGATTATCGGCGGTGTCATTGGTGCGCAGATCGGCACGCGTGTGGGGCTGAAACTTGGGGCCGAACAGTTGCGCATCCTGCTGGCGCTGATGGTGCTGGCGGTCTGCGGCAAGATTGCGTTCGATCTGCTGTGGCCCCCGGCAGAGCTGTATTCCATCTCTGTCGCCGGGGGGGCGTGATGGGCAGGCTATGGGCATTTCTGGTTCTGCTGCTCTGCACTGCGCCAGCGCAGGCGCAAGAAGAGGTTGTTGCCGGCCTTAGCCAGAACAGCGTGGCGCTGACGGTCAATTTCGTTGGCTCTGACATTTTGATCTTTGGCGCGGTGCGCCGGGACGGCGCCATTCCAGATGGCTTGCTCGACGTGATTGTGACGGTTGAGGGCCCGCCGCAAGAAGCCACGATCTGGCGCAAGGCGCGCCGTGCCGGCATCTGGGTCAATGCCGAATCTCACGAGGTGCGCGCAGCGCCCAGTTTCTATGCCGTAGCTAGTACCGCCCCTTTGGCCGATATCCTGTCGCCAGAGGCGGATCTGGATTACCGGATCTCGACCCGGTTGGCGATATTCGAGGCCCGCGCCAGCAGCGATGTTGCCGACCCCGCCGCCTTTACCGAGGCGTTGATCCGCATTCGCCAGAACGAAGGGCTGTATCAGGAAGGGCAAACCCCTGTCGCGCTGGAGCGTGATACGTTGTTCACCACGCGCATCACCCTGCCCAAGAACATTGTCGAGGGCAGCTATGCCGCGCGCATTTTCCTATTGCGCGACGGTGCGGTCGTGGACGAGTTCGAAACTTTCATTGAGGTGCGCAAAGCCGTGCTGGAACGCTGGCTTTATTCTCTCGCCTATGATCAACCCGCGCTCTACGGTTTGCTGGCGCTGGTTCTGGCCGCCGTGTTTGGCTGGGGCGCGTCGGCAGTGTTCCGACTTATGCGAAACTGATCGACACTTACGCGGTTCATCCTCCGAAAAGACCGCTGAACGTGTCGTTGAAGACATCGCGCATTGCATAGACCAAAGATGCGATCATCAGCGCACCGACGATCATCATGATAGTCCAAGCAAATAGTTGAAACCCGATGGCGAACCCACCAAGCGCGATGCCCGACAGGGCCGCGCGTTTTGCTTCGTGTCGCACGACAGAGAGGAGACCAAAAATCACTGCCAGACCCGCCAGAATGCCGGTCGCCACGTTCAGGTATTCATCTAGGTCGCGCGACACGAGCAGGGGCGGAGGCGCTTCTTGCCCGGTTGCGGCGCGTGCGGCGGAATTTGCAATTTCCGCGGCCATCTCCCCTATAGAGAGGCCGACAGGCTGTTGCGGGGCAAAAGGCCCAGCCCAGAAAATTGCGATCACCAAAATCAGGGCAGCGGCCCCAGACCCGAAAGCGGCCCATCCAAAGGGTTGCGCAGTATGAATTTCTGACATGCTAAGCCCTGCATCTTTAATTCAACACGCGCCAGAGCATAGCGGGCAATTATGGCCACGATTTGGCAGTTTGGGCCTGCGCACATAGGCAGCATGATTATGGACTTAGCAGAACGTTGCCGCTGCCCCTTAGCCGGGGCCTTGCGGCAGGCTGCGCCAACCCAGAAGCCCCGGCTCGGGGGCCGGGGCGGGGATGCATTCGGGTTCAGCCAATAGACCCGTAAGCGCCGCCGAAAAAGCTAAGGCCCGCTCCCGCGCGCGTGGCCACGCGCATCACCTGTCCCACCACGATCGCATGATCGCCACCGGGATAGACCGCGTGGCGCGCGCATTCAAAGCGCGCAAGGCATCCGGGCAGAAGCGGTGCGCCGCCCAAGCCCGCTTCTATCCCCGGCAGGCTGAAATCGAAGCCATCACGGGCGAAATGGCGCGCCATGTCCAATTGGTCATCGGCCATGATATGAATGGCAAAGTGTTGGGCTTGGTCGAAAATCTCGAAACGGCGCGAAAACCGCCCCGGCGCCCACATTACAAGTGCTGGGTCCAGCGACAACGCGGCAAAGCTGTTGGCGGTAATGCCAACAGAGCCCTGATCGGTCCGTGTGGTCACCACCGTCACGCCTGTTGCAAAACGACCCAAGGCATCACGAAATTCGCGCTGATGCTCTGCATCGGGTGTGAAGACCTGCTCGTTCATAACCTGCCCGTCCATTTTTTCCGCCTTTTGACGCTTCACTCTCAAGTTCAGCGACAGCTAACTCTTCTGCATCCTGCGGCAAGGCTCAGTCTTGTGGTCGCACTCCGAAAACCGCTTTCTGCAAGTCGGCCACTGTGGCTGCCAAACGTGGCAGACGGCGCAAAGCCTTGCGGATTTCAAGCTGGGTTTCGATCTTTGTCGCCGGATCGCCCAAGATGGCGCGCCCGGCTGGAACATTGGTGAAGATCCGCGCAGCACCCCCTGCGATCACATCATCGCCTACGAAGATATTGTCATTGACTGCGACCTTGCCGCCAAGAAGCACCCGTTTGCCGATCCGAGCAGAACCGGCCACGCCCGCCATCCCGCAGAGCATGCAATCCTCACCAATCTGCACATTATGACCGATTTGAACCAAGGAATCGATCTTGGTGCCAGAGCCAATTATCGTGTCGCGCACAGTGCCCCGATCTATCGAAGAATTGGCACCTAGTTCGACGTCATCGCCAATCGTCACCGCCCCAAGGGACTGGATACGCAGCCACTTCTGGTCACGCAACTCTCGCGCGCCTGATAGGGTCGCGCGCACGTCCTCTGCTGCCGATGGCTCGGGGGTGACAAAGCTGAACCCGCAACCCCCGATCACGCAATTGGGCTGACCGATGAACCTCTCGCCAATCTGCACCCGCGCGGCAATGCGCGTGCCTGCATGCAATATTGCGTCGTCGCCGATCATCACATCTTCGGCCACGGTTACATTCGAACCAATGCAAGCGCGCGCCCCGATTACGCTGCGTGGGCCGATATAGGTAAATGGTCCGATTCGCGCACCCTGTGCCACTATCGCGCTGGGGTCGATGAAGGCTTGCGGGTGAATGCCGGTGCCAAACGCATAGCCCGGGTCCATAAGCTGGCTAACGCCCGCCATGGCCATACGCGGGCGCGGTGCGAATATTGCGGCCTCTAGTCCCATCGCGCGCCAATCCGCTCCGGGCCAGAGGATGGCGGCCCGCGCGCTACCTTTGGCCAGGCCGTCGGCATATTTCGGGTCCATCGCCAGCGCCAGCGCGTCCGGCCTGGCCTGCGCGGGTTCGGCGGCATGGGTGACGGCCAAATCCAGCGCGCCCTCGGCTTGCAAGCCCAAGGCTTTGGCAATCTCGGCAATGCTATGCGCCATGGTCGGGCCTTTCTTGTCAGTCGCGCCCTTTTAGCGAATGGTGCAGCGCAGGGCCAGATGTTTGGCGCGTGACAGCGCGCTGTCGTCGCGGCATAGGCGGGGGATGGATTTACTTGCCCTATTCCTAACCGCCCTTGTGGCCGCTACGCTTTTACCCGCGCAGTCCGAAATCGTTCTGGGCGCGCTGGTGGTGGCGGGCATGCAGCCTGTCTGGTTGCTTTTGGCGGTGGCCACGACCGGCAATGTCCTTGGGTCTTGCATAAACTGGGCCTTTGGGCGCTTCATGATGCGCTTTGCCAGCCATAAGCGCTTTCCGTTCAGCGCTGCGCAGATCGAACGGGCGCAAGAATGGTATGCCTGCTATGGATGGTGGAGCTTGTTTTTCGCATGGGCCCCGATCATCGGCGACCCGTTGACCTTGGCCGCCGGCACCATGAAAGAGCCATTCTGGCGGTTCGTGACGGTTGTCACATTGGGCAAACTGGGCCGCTATGTTGCCCTTGTGGCAGCTTTGCAGGCCGCCGCGTAACCTCTTGCCAGCCGCGCCGTGACCTGCGAGGAACAGGGTAAAACCTCTGTGGAGTTTCCCAGATGCCGAAATCCGACCGCCCCGCCGATAAGCCTGCCGAGCAGGTCTATACCTTGCTGGTCGAACTGGGCGCGAGCGATGATCTGCCCAAAGGCGCGACGGGCGCAGGGTTGCTTTTGTATGCGCCGGGGGTGGACGAGGCGAGCGCCGTGCGCGACGCGGTTGCAGTGTTGAAACAAGCCGATGTCAAGCCGCTGGACGTGACCAGCTACGGCACATTGGCGGAGCGATTGGCGGCAGGCGACAATGTCCCGCCGGAAGAACAAGAGTTGATGGCGCGCGCGCTGGCCGAGAATGCCGTGATCGTGGCACAGAAAACATGGTTCACCGATGACGCAGCCGATGATTGACCCTGTCGCGCTGACCGCCGATCTGGTGCGCTGTCCGTCTGTCACGCCCGATGAAGGCGGCGCGCTGGTGCTGCTGGAGCGGATGCTGACCGAAGCGGGGTTCGCCTGCACGCGGGTGGATCGCAACGGCACCGCCAACTTGTTCGCACGCTGGGGCGAGAAGGCCGCCGCGCGCAGCTTTGGCTTCAACGGGCATACCGACGTGGTGCCCATTGGTGTGCGGTCGGACTGGACGCGCGATCCGTTTGGCGGCGAATTGGCCGAGGGGCGGGTTTGGGGGCGCGGCGCCTGCGACATGAAATCGGGCGTGGCGGCTTTTGTCGCGGCGGCGGTGGATTTCGTGCAGGCAACGCCGCCCGATGGCGCGGTCATTCTAGCCATCACAGGCGACGAGGAAGGCCCCGCGCGCGACGGCACTATCGCGCTTCTGGATTGGATGGAAGCCGGGGGCGAGGCGATGTCGGTCTGCTTGGTGGGCGAACCCACTTGCCCGGAGCGGATGGGCGAAATGATGAAGATTGGACGGCGCGGGTCGATGAATGCCACGATCACAGCGCGCGGGCGGCAGGGGCATTCGGCCTATCCGCACCGCGCGGCGAACCCGCTGCCGGTGTTGGTGCATTTGCTGGACCACTTGGCGCGGCATGAATTGGACCATGGCACCGATCATTTCGACCCGTCCACATTGGCGCTGACCACGGTCGATGTGGGCAATCCGGCCACGAATGTCATTCCGGCCACGGCGCGGGCGGGGCTGAACATTCGCTTCAACGACCTGCACACGGGCGCATCGCTGACCGAGTGGCTGGAGGCACAGGCGGCTGAGGTCGGCGCAGGCACGGGCGTGGTGCTTGAGGTGTCGGTGAGCGTGTCGGGCGAAGCCTTCCTCACGCCGCCGGGGCCGCTGTCGGACATGGTCACGCGCGCGGTTCAGGCGGAATGCGGGATTGCGCCCAAGCTTTCGACCTCTGGCGGCACCTCGGATGCGCGCTTTGTGAAAAACCACTGCCCGGTGGTGGAATTCGGGCTTGTGGGGCAGTCCATGCACCAAGTCGATGAATTCGCAGAAATCGCGCATATTGAACAGCTTAAGCGCGTTTATTCGCGCGTTTTGCAGGATTATTTCGCTTGATGCTGGACGTGTGCTTGACCAACGATTTGGCGACGTGCCACGCGCTGCGGCGGATCGTGTTCATCGAGGAACAGAATGTCGATGCGGCGCTGGAGCTCGATGGGCAAGACGCGGCGGCCTTGCACGTTCTAGCCCAGCTTGACGGTGTGCCGGTCGGCTGTGCGCGTATGTTGATCATGGGCGATACCGCAAAGATCGGGCGGGTCTGCGTGCTGCGCGACCATCGGGGAAAAGGCATCGGTCAGGCGCTGATGCGCAAGGCGGTCGAGATTTTGGCGCAACGCCCCGAGGTGAGGCGTGCAAAGCTTGGCTCTCAGGTGCATGCGATGGGTTTCTATGCGGGGTTGGGTTTTCAGCCGATGGGCGATGTCTACATGGAAGCCGGGATCGCGCATCGGGATATGGTGCGCGATCTATCTGCGTGACGGGGCGCGCGCCCCATGCTAGAGCGCAGCCCATGAGAGATGCCCCATTCTGCCCAGATCGCCCTCCCACCC